>JAJYFI010000064.1 GCA_021790955.1 bacterium
CGCGGGCATGAAATTTTTGACTTGGCCGGCTGCGACACCTGCCATGGGAAAGGCGGACAGGGCGGCTATCCCGACAACAACGTCGTGGGCGGCCTGATGCCGTCCCTGACGATGGTCGCGGAGGGGTACTCGCGCAACGAGCTCCTCAGAAAAATCGAATTCGGGGTTGTTCCCGCGCCGGCCGATCCGTCGAAGCCGGCGCCTCTGCTCAGGATGCCTCCGTGGGGCCAGGTGCTCGACAAGGGCGAGATCGAAGCCGTCGCGTCCTATCTCTTCTCCCTGGACAAAAACGCCGGCAAGCAGTCGGAAAGCAACTTCTAAGATAACGGGGTCAGGTCTCAACAATCAACACTTGCAAGCCTGCGCGACGAACTGTTGAAAGTTGAGACCTGACCCCCGTTATTCCGCGCTGGGCGCGGTGCCCATGCCGTAGCGGTAGACGAGCTCGCCGCCGTGGTAGGCGGCGTCAACGAGGGCGCCAAGGCAGATCAGCCAGCCCGCGAGAAACAGCCCCGCCCTCGGACGCGGAAAGATTCGCCACGTGGAGAGAAGAGAGAAAAGAAAACAGGCGGCGTAGCCGGCGTTGCGGTGCGCGATCAGCGTGTCCCAGGCCTCGGGCACGTGGGGCGCGGTCTTCGCGGCGAGGAGGCCAAGGCCCATCGCGGCGAGAGCCGAGGCGGTCCCGAGCCACAACAGCCACGAGGCGGCTTCGCGCAGCCAGGCGGCCTTCTCCGAGGCTCGCGTCCCCAGGACCTCGACGGCGAACCCCAGCGTCAAAAGCGCGATCGGGAAATGCACCGCCATCGGGTGCAGCAGATGCCACTTCATCGACGGCGATCGGTGCGTTGTGTCCCCAACGCTAGGACTTCGAGACCTTGTCGACGATGATGGCCTGGAGCCCGCCCTTCGTGACGATGCCGCCGGTCACGGAAGCTTTCTCTCCCGCGAGCTTCTTGGCCGCCGCGTAAGCCTTCTTCGCCTTCTTGTCGGCGTGGTTTTCGACGAGCAGGTACACCGTGCCGTTGCCGGTGAGCAGGCCCATGGGGGCGCCGGCGGCGACGCAGCCCTTGGCGCAGCCCGCGTGCTTGGGCCCCTTGGCCCCGTGGCCCAGATAGCAGGCCATGTCGAGGATCTCGCCTTTCGTCGTTTGGGCCGCCGTCGCGGCGTTGGCGGCAAAAGCCGCAGGCGTCAAGGCCAGCGCCG
The DNA here is from genome assembly GCA_021790955.1 of bacterium. Lineage (GTDB taxonomy): Bacteria > Elusimicrobiota > Elusimicrobia > UBA1565 > UBA9628 > JAJZAK01. The sequence continues at coordinate 1,204 of JAJYFI010000064.1, forward strand.
CAGCGAGAATCAGCAGTTTCTTCATGGCTTCCTCCTTCGCGCGGCATGTCGCGCGACGTCGGCCTTATTATAGCACGGCCCCGAAATGGCGGGAGCTTTCGAAAGGTTGTAGAATTTCAACGTGAGCCCCATGAACGCGAGGCCGAACGCTCTCCAAGAATTGACGCGCCTCGGGCAGAGCCCGTGGTACGACAACGTCAGCCGGAGCCTCCTCCGCTCGGGATCCCTGAGCCGAATGATCGCCTCGGACGGGCTGAGGGGCGTCACCTCCAACCCCACGATTTTCGAGAAGGCGATTTCGGGCGGCGAGGGCTACGAGCGGGGGCTCCTTGACTGCGCTCGCGGCGGCGAGAGGGAGCCCGGGAAGGTTTTTGAAAGGCTGGCGACCGATGACATCCGCGAGGCTTGCGACCTATTGAGACCCGTCCATGAGACGACCAAGGGCGAGGACGGCTATGTTTCGATCGAGGTCTCCCCCGAGCACGCGCGCGACGCCGGCGAGAGCGTGCTCGAGGCGCAGCGCCTGGCCAGGACGATCGGCCGGCCGAACCTCATGGTGAAGATCCCGGCGACCCGCGAGGGCCTGCCCGCGATCGAGCGGCTCACGGCTCTCGGCTTCAACATCAACGTGACCCTCATCTTCTCCAACGAGCGCTATCAGGCGGTGATGGAGTCTTATATCGGCGGGCTCGAACGCCGCGCCCGCGCCGGCCAAGACATCTCGGCGATCTCTTCCGTCGCGAGCTTCTTCGTCAGCCGCATCGACACGGCGGTCGACAAGGAGCTGCGGGATCGGATGGCGCAATCCCCAGGCTCCGACGGGGCCGCTCGGAAGGCGCTTCTTGGCAAGGCCGCGATCGCGAACGCGAAAATGGCCTATCAGCGATTCAAGGAGGTTTTCGCCTCCCCGCGCTTCAGAGCCCTCCAGGCGAACGGCGCCCGCGTCCAGCGCCCGCTCTGGGCCAGCACGGGGACGAAGAACCCGGCCTACGGCGACGTTTATTACGTCGAGGCCTTGATCGGACCCGACACGGTCAATACGATTCCCCCCGCCACGTGGGACGCTTTCCGAGAACACGGGCGCGCGGCTCTCTCCCTCGAGGAGGGGCTTGGGGAAGCCCGCTCCCACTTGGCGAAGCTGGAGTCCGTCGGCATCAGCCTCGCCAAGATCACGGCGCGGCTTGAGGAAGAGGGCGTCGAGGCCTTCAGCGCCTCTTACCGCTCCCTCTTGGCGTCCATTTCGTCAAGGATGAAGGCTCTGGCGACGGCGTAGCCATGGGCGCAGATGCCGGGATGAGCGTCGTCCTCGCCGGAGATGTCGGAGGAACGAAGACCAACCTGGGTCTTTTCCGGTGGAAGGGGCCGCGGACGCTGGTCGCCTTGGCCGTCGAATCCTTTTTCAGCGCCGACTTTCGCGGGGCGGACGAGATGCTGGCGGAGTTCCTGAAAATGCGCGGCCAAAGGGCCAAGCCCTCGGCCGCGGCTTTTGGAGCGCCGGGCCCCGTTCGGGACGGCCGGGTGCGCGGCGTGAATCTTCCTTGGCCGGTCAACGCCGAGGCTCTGGCCAAGGTGGCGGGGCTGCGCGGCGCGGGTCTCATGAACGATCTGGTCGCCAACGCCCGCGGCCTCGACGCCTTGAAGCCCCGCGATTTTTGGACCTTAAACCGGGGCTTTTGCGCCCCGGGCGGCGCCCGGGCCCTGGTCTCCGCCGGAACCGGGCTGGGACAGGCGTTCGCGTTCTGGGACGGAAGCCGCTACCGAGCCGTTCCCTCCGAGGCGGGACACTCGGATTTCGGGCCTCGCGACCGGTTCCAGATAAGGCTTCTCGAGCATTTGATGAAGGAGTACGGCCACGTGAGCCTTGAGCGCGTTCTCTCCGGCCCCGGCCTGCACGCGATCTACGCATTCCTGAAAAAGGAGCGCTTCGCAAGGGAGCCGCGGTGGCTGGGAGAAGAGCTCGACAACGGCGATCCCTCCGCCGTCATCGCCTCGTCCGCGATCGCCGGGCGCTCGGCGCTCTGCGCGAGGGCCCTTGAAGTCTTCGTCGAGATCTACGGCGCCGCGGCCGGCAACGCCGCTCTTTCGGGCTGGGCCACGGGCGGGGTCTTTTTAGGCGGCGGCATCGCGCCCAAGATTCTTCCAGCCTTGAAGCGCGGCGGCGTCTTCATGCGCGCTTTCCTCGACAAGGGCCGCCACGCGGATCATCTCGCGCGCATGCCCGTCCGGGTGATCCTCAACGACCGCGCCGCTCTCCTGGGCGCCGCCCTCGCCGCCGGGGATCGGGCCAAGGAACGTCTCTAATTCGATCCGGCGGCTTTTCGCAGCCGCTCGATCACTTTCTCGCGGCCCAGGACCTCGAGCATGTCGAAGAGGCTCGGGCCCTCGGTGCGGCCGGAGACCGCGGCGCGCACGGGATGGAAGACCTGGGAGGTCTTGAGGGATTTGGCGGAGCAAAAGCCTCGGATCGCCTCCTCCAAGGGCTTCGCGGTGAAGGACGGGAGCTTTGAAAGCTCGGCCGCCAAGTCCCCCAAAATCGTTCGCGAGCCGTCGCCGACGAGCTTTTTGGCCTTCTCGGTCCAGTCGAGCTCGTCCTTGAAAAAGAAGTCCACGAGCTTGGGGACGTCCGAGAGGAGCTTGTATTTCTCCCGCTCCAGCGTCGCCACCTTTTCGAGGCCCGGCTTCCCCCAGAGACCCGCCTTCTCGAGGAACGGCTTGGCGGCATCGAGCAGCTCCTGCACGGGGAGCTTTCTCAGGTATTCCCCATCCATCCAGAGAAGCTTCGCCGGGTCGAAGCTCGCGGGGCTTTTCTGGCATCCTTCAATCGAGAATTTCCGGAAAAGCTCCTCCTCCTCGAAAAGCTCCTGGGACTCCGTCGTCGCCCAGCCCAAGAGCGCGAGGTAGTTGCGAAGCGCCTTCGGGTAGTAGCCTTGATCGCGGTATTCGAGCACCGAGGTCGCGCCGTGGCGCTTGGAGAGCTTGGCGCCGTCCGGCCCCAGGATCATGGAGAGATGCGCGAAAAGCGGCGCCTTGAAGCCCAGGGCGGCGTAAAGCTGGAGCTGGGAGGGGGTGTTCGAGAGATGCTCGTCTCCGCGGATGACGTGGCTGATCTCCATGGCGTGATCGTCGATCACGCAGGCGAAATTGTAGGTCGGAACTCCCGAAGCCTTCATGATGACGAAGTCCTGCAAAAGCGCGTTTTCAAAATGGACGTTGCCGCGGATGAGATCCGGCACCATCGTCGTCCCCTCATCGGGCATCCGGAAGCGCAGGACGGCTTTTTTCCCGGCGGCCTCGAGTTCCCGGCGCTTCTCGTCGGCGAGCCTGCGGCAGCGGCCGTCGTAGCGGGGAGGCCTCTTCTCGAGCTGGGCCAAGCGCCGCATTTCGTCAAGCTCCTCCTTCGTGCAGTAGCAGGGATAGGCCTTGCCGGCCTCGAGAAGCTTCCGGGCGCGGTCGCGGTAGGATTGAAGGCGCTTCATCTGGAAATAGGGGGCGTAGGGCCCGCGGTCGGCCTCCAGGGTCTCGGGGCCCTCGTCCCACGCGACGCCCAGCCAGCGCAAAGATTCCAGGATCGCGTCGACGGAATCGTGGGTCGAGCGGACTTCGTCGGTGTCCTCGATGCGCAGGACGAAGGTCCCTCCGTGGTGGCGGGCGAAGAGCCAGTTGAAGAGGGCGGTCCGAGCGCCGCCGATGTGAAGGTATCCCGTCGGGGAAGGCGCGAATCGTGTGCGGACCTTGGTCGTCGTCATGTCAAAAGCTCCTTGGCGTGGCGGCGTCCCGCCTCGCTTTGATCCTCGCCGCCCAGCATCACGGCGAGGGCCTTCACCCGGGCCTCTCCCGCGAGACGCTCGACCGCGACGGCGATCCGGCCGCCCTCGCGCACCTTGCGCACCGCGAACTGAGCCTGGGCCATGGAGGCGATGTGCGGCAGATGCGTCACGCAGAGAACCTGGCGGCCCGCGGAAAGGCCGAGAAGCTTGCGCCCGACCGCCCTCGCCGTCGTCCCCCCTACTCCGGCGTCCACTTCATCGAAAACGAGGATCGGCACCCCGTCGGCCCCCGAGAGGGCGGTCTTGAGGGCGAGCGCGACGCGGGAAAGCTCGCCGCCCGAGGCGGTCTGGCGCAGGGGCTTCTCGAGCTCTCCGGGGTTGGCGGAGAACATGAATTCGGCGGCGTCCGCGCCCGAGGGGCCGAGATTCTCGGCGTCCATCGTGATCGCGACTGAAAAGCGCGCTTCCGGCATGCCGAGGTCCTTGAGCTCCTTTAAAACTTCGCTTTCAAGCTTTCTCGACGCCTTGAGCCTCTTGAGGTGGACGTCGTCGGCGACGCGTTCGAGGCTTTGCCGCGCCGAGCGGGCGCGCCGGTCGAGCTCCTCCCGACGGCGGTCGTTGTTCTCGAGCGAGGCGATCTCATCGGAGATCTCGCCGGCGCGACGGAGGGCCTCTTGGACCCCGCCGTATTTTTTGGCGATCCGTGAGATCTGCTCGAGCCGGCCGTGGAGGGCGTCGAGCCGGCCCGGGTCCATGGAAAGGACGTCCCTGCGGCCGCCGAGGGCGCGGGAGGCCTCCTGGATGGCGGCGAGCGCGGGTTCGAGCGACGCGGCAAGGGACTCAAAAGAGGGCTCAAGGCGCGCGAGATCGGAGAGGCCTTTAAGGGCGGCCGAAACCCGGGAGGCCGCCGAGCCCTCATCCTCGCTCAAGTGGGAGCGCGCCGCATCGATGAGGGCCGCCGCCTTTTCGGCGTTCTTGAGAAGCGGAATCGCGCTTTCGATCTCCGCTTCCTCTCCGGGGCGAAGGTTGGCCGCCTCGACGGCGGACAGTTCAAGGCGGAGGGACTCAAGCCGCTTCTCGCGCTCCTCGGCGGAGAGCCGGGCGCCGTCGCGCTCGGCCTCGATCTTGCGCCACTCCTCGTAAAGCCCGCGAAGCTCCCCGCGCCGCTTTTCGAGATCCGCGTATCGGTCCAGGAGATCGAGCTGAAGGGAGGGCTTGAGCAGGGTCTGGTGCTCGTTTTGGCTTTGAAAGTCGACGAGGGATTCTCCCAGCGTCGCGAGCTCGGCGACGGGGAGACGACGTCCGTTCCACTCGGCGCGCGTGCGGCCGTGGGCGTCGAGCTCGCGCTTGACGACGAGCTTTGTCTCGCCGATCCCCAGCCGCCGTCGAAGCTCCTCCGGGAAGGCGTCGGCGACGAAAACGCCCTCCACCGAAAGCCCCGGGGCGCCCGCGCGCACGAGGGAGGCGCTGGCGCGGCCTCCGAGCAGAAATCCGACGGCCTCGAGGAGGATGGATTTCCCGGCGCCCGTCTCGCCCGAGAGGACGTTGAACCCCGGGGCGAACTCGATCTCCGCGGATTCCACCAGGGCGAAATTCTTGACCTTGAGGATCTTGAGCATCAGGCGCCCCCCCATCGCAGCTTCTGGCGGAGCACCTCGAAATAGGGGCGGCCCGGGTCGCTATAGAGCTTGAGGGGTTTGCGGTAGCGCCGGATGCGGACCTTGTCGCGGACATTCAAGGCGGCGGTGATCTGGCCGTCGAGCGAGACGAAAACCTGCGGGGTCTCGGCCGCATGGCGCCTCCCGAGGGTGAGAGTCACCGTTTCATCCGCCGGCAGGACAAGCGGCCTCTGGGCCAGGGTGTGGGGGCAGATGGGCGCGAGGATGAGGACCTCGAGGCTCGGCTCCACGATCGGGCCTTGGGCCGCGAGGGCGTAGGCGGTGGAGCCCGTCGGCGTCGCGACGATGAGCCCGTCGCCGAAATAGTCGGCGAGATAGGAGCCCCCCCAATGGGCCGTGACGAGGATCGCTCGGGCCTCGCGTTCGGCGCGGATGACGCAGTCGTTGAGGGCCAAGGTCGGCCCCATCACGCGGCGTCCGGCGCGCTCGACCGTCACCTCCAGAAGAAGGCGTTCCTCGACCGAGAACCTCCCGTCGATGATGGAGCCGACGCCTTTCTTAAGGAAATCCTCGGGTTCGACCGCGGTCAGGAACCCGAGATGGCCCGATTTGACGCCCAACAGCGCAACACCCATCGGGGCCACGGCTCGTGCGGCCGCGAGCATGGTGCCGTCTCCCCCGACGGCGACCGCGAGGTCGAAACGGCCGGCTTCGCCGTCCCGGATCGCTCCGGTGGCCATGACGACCTTGATGCCGCGCTTGGCGAGGGTCCGGCGCACGAGCTCCGCGGCGCTATTTTCCCGCTCCTTGGCGGGATTATGGTAGAGGAGGACCGAACGCACCGCTTTGTGGGTTGTAACGCCGTATCTCGAGTTTCGAGCCATCGCTGGAGATGAGAGCCGCGCCGAGACCGAGCTGAAGAGGGATTATATCACATTGCCCCGAAGGCTCCCGTCGCAGCACCAGCCGCTCGGGAAAGGCGAAGGAGAACCGGCCCAACCTGACGGGCGGGATCTCCCGCCAAGGGACGACGACGACGCGGCGAGCCTCCCCCCATCCAAGGGCCCGAAGCGCCCGCCGGGCGCGGCCGGCGCCTCCCGGCGAGGCAAGCGCCAAGCTCATCCCCCCATGGAATCTCAGAAGAGCCGCCTCCGCGTTTCCCGACCAGAGACGGCAGACTTCAAACGGCGGCGCGAAGGCTTTCCGCGCCGTCCAGGCGGCCGACCCCGCTAGAAGGGCGGCGGCG
>JAJYFI010000065.1:0-2021 GCA_021790955.1 bacterium
GACGAACACCGCCAGGATTGACAGGCTGCGCCCTCCGGCGTCGCGATTCACACGATCATTTTATCAAACCGTCCGGGGCCGGAAGGCCCACGCCAAAAATGGACTTTGGCCTCATGCGCGGCGATCGCGGCTTGGATATAATTCTCCGCAGCGGCGCCTTGGCGCCGTAGAAAGACAAGGGCAGCCGGAGGAAACATGAGGATGAACAAATTGATCTTGACGGCGATGGGATTGGCGCTCGGCGCGAGTTTGGGCTGGGCGGATGGCAGCCTCGAAAGCGCCGCGGCCGGCGCCTCGAAAGCGCTCGCGAAGGCGGCGCAAGCCCGAATCGCAGCTCCTGCGGGCCTGGCGGCCGCATCTGCGGCGCCGGAAGACCCCGTCGTCCCTCTTCCGACGCAGACGAACCCTTCCGTGAGCCCCGAGCAACTCCGGCAGCTCGCCGCCGTCGCCGCCGCGATCTACAACAAGCAAGGCCGCCCCGCCTCGAGCGAGTGGTATTGCGTGAACGCCGACGACTTAAAGATGACGGGCCGGGCCTCCGACGCGCGGCGCTGCATCAGGGTCTCCGGCAAGGCGGAGGGAGGCAACTATCGCTTCATGTCCGCCGAGATGAAACTCGAGGTCTATGGCGACGCCGAGACCCGCTTCTTCGGCGTTCCGACGGGCGGCGAAAGGGTCCTCGTCGCCGCCGACTCCTGCGTCGTCCACGGGAACGGAACGGTCGACGGCATCTCCGGCCGCAAGACGTTCGACAACGTCTCCATGCCCGACCTGTACGACGTCATCGCCAACGAGATCATCTTCTGGATCAATTACAAATAGGGGTCAGGTCTCAACATTCAACATATCGAGAAAGCTTCATGAAGAAAACGATCTTGACGGCGGCGGCCGCTCCCGCGTTTTTAGCGGCTTCGGCGCTCGCGATGGACTACGTTCCCATGCCCGTGATGAACCCCGATCAGCCGGCCCAGAAGGCCGTCGAGGTCCAGCTCCTAGGCTATCTGCCCCAGTGCGGCCCCGACGAGGGTCTCCATACGCTTCCCGACCGCCGTTTCTGGAGCCCGAAGGACGCCGCCGCCTACCGCCTCGCGGACGCCTTCGCCTGCGAGCTCGACGCCGGAGCGGCCGACCGGGTGCGGGCCCAGCTCGCGGCGGGACAAGCGTCGGACGCGGACATGACGCGCCGCATCGAGGCCTTCCTCCAGCAGAACGGCTACGAGGTCCCGACGCCCGCGATGACGGGCGCGACGGCCGTCGAATAACCTTCTCGTCAGTTCGAAGCTTGCGGCGCCGGAGCGCGTCGAGGAAGCGCGAGCGGCAGGGCGAGACCCGTCCAGGCCAGGACTCCCGCCAGAGCCGACCATGAGAAGAGCGCGGCCGTCATGATCCCGGCCCGCTGCAGGACCGCGATCAAAAAGGCCGTTCCACCCTTTCCAAAGCGATACACCAGAACGTCGATGAGCTCCTTGGCGCGGTAGCGGGCGTCGAAGGAAAGCCCCCTATAAAACATCTCCTTGCTCGCCCGAAAGAGGGAATAGTCCGTCGACTTGAAGGCGAGATAGGCCGCGGCGCAGCTCGCCAGCGAGGGATGAGAAAGCGCCCAGAAACCGAGTCCCAGATGAAGCGCCGGGATCGCGGCCTGCGCGACGCCCGGGGAGAGGGCGCTCAGCGCGAGAGGAGTCAATGCGAATTGCATCGCCAGCGTCAATAAATTGATCCCCGCGTAGAAACGGCCGTAAAACGCCGTCTGGCCGTCCAGCGACGGGATATCCCTGTAGATCTGCGTTTGGAATCTCAGGTTGACGATGACCGAAAAAGCCTGCGTCACGGCGACGAGCAGGAGAAGGCGCCAAAGAATCGGCTCGCGGCTCAAGCTGGAAGCGCCGATCGAGAGTCCGCCGGCCGCTCCCGCGGCCTCCTCGGCGCAGGCCTCCCCCCCCACTCGTTGGGCCAGATCCGCAAGGAGGACGGCGGGAAGGCTCACCAGCGCCGCCGCGATGAGCCAGTCCCGCGTCGGCCAC
>JAJYFI010000065.1:2031-7818 GCA_021790955.1 bacterium
CCCCGACCATCGTCCGAGCAGCCATCCTCCCAAAACGCCGCCCAGGCTCCCAAGCCCTGCGATCAAGCCATTGGCGCGCGCCGCTTCCCCGGCGCTAAGCCTGCTGTCCACGAACGACCAGTATTGCTCCAGGAGCACCACGATATAGACCTGGCGAAGAAAATAAAGCGCCGCGCTCGCCCCAGGAACTCCCCAAGCGATCAAAAAGCGCAGAAGGGCCAGCCCAGCAATCGAGAGGAGGCTCGTCCAGGCGAGAGTCCGGCGCGGCCCCAGCCGCGTCAGCAAGGCGTTGTAGCCATAGAGAATCGCCGCCAGAGCCGGAGCCACGACAGCCAGGGCGAAGCCCAGGTTCTGGGGGCCATAGGCCCTCAGGTAGAGAGCGTTTGACGGGCCCCGAACCCACTCATAGCCGCACAGGAGAAAGGCGAATGCGCCGCCGATCAATGCGACGGAAGCGTTCTGGCGTCGGCGGGTCGGGAACCCGGAGCCCGGCCCGGCCAAGGAATTACTTGACCTGCTTGCGGCCGTGGCGGCGGGCGATCTCCGCCACCTTGAGCCGGATGGAAGCGCGCTGGAAGGCCGCTTCGGCCTGGGCGAGGGTCAGCGGATCGAGCGTTTTACGGGCCAACTCCGCCTTGGAGCGCTCCAGCGCCGCGCGCGCCCTCTCGGCGTCGATTTCCCCCGCCATCTCGGCCGTCTCCGCGAAGAGATCCACGCCCTTCGGCGTCACCTCGGCGAAGCCTCCGGAGACCGCGTAGCGCCGGATCTCGCCGCCGGGGACCGTCACGCGCACCTCCCCGGGCCGCAACATGGCGAGATAGGGCTCGTGCCCGGGAAGGACGCCCATTTCGCCCTCATGAGCGGGCAGAGCCGCGAACTCGGCGTCAAAGCCGCCCTGGGCCTTCTCGGGCGTGACGAGCTCGAATCGGAAAGTTTTCGCCACGGTCGTCGCCCGGATTCTAAGCCGCGAGCTTCTTCGCGTTCTGGGCGGCCTCCTCGATGCCGCCCACCATGTAGAAGGCCTGCTCCGGAAGCTGGTCGTATTCGCCGGCCACCAAGCCCTCGAAGCCCCGGATCGTGTCCTCGAGAGACACGTATTTTCCGGGACGCCCGGTGAACTGCTGGGCGACGAAGAAGGGCTGCGAAAGGAATTTCTGGATCTTGCGGGCGCGAGCCACGACCTGCTTGTCCTCGTCGGAGAGCTCGTCGATGCCCAGGATCGCGATGATGTCCTGGAGGTCCTTGTAGCGCTGGAGGATCTTCTGGACGGAGCGGGCGACGCGGTAATGGCGCTCCCCCACGATGCGGGGATCCAAGATGCGGGAGGTGGAATCCAGGGGGTCGACGGCCGGGTAGATTCCAAGCTCGGCGATCTGCCGGGAAAGCACCGTCGTCGCGTCCAGGTGCGTGAAGGTCGTGGCGACCCCGGGATCCGTCAGGTCGTCGGCCGGCACGTAGACCGCCTGAATCGAGGTGATGGAGCCTTTCTTCGTCGAGGTGATCCGCTCCTGGAGATTGCCCACCTCGGTCGTCAACGTCGGCTGATAGCCGACGGCGGAAGGCATGCGGCCGAGCAACGCGGAGACTTCGCAGCCCGCAAGCACGTAGCGGAAGACGTTGTCGACGAAAAGCAGAACGTCCTGGCCCTCGACGTCGCGGAAATATTCCGCCTGCGTCAGCGCCGAGAGCCCGACCCGCGCCCGGGCGCCGGGCGGCTCGTTCATCTGGCCGTAGACGAGCACGGTCTTCGAGAGGACGGGGCTTCCGTCCGAGAGCTTGGCGTGCTTCATCTCAAGAAGGAGGTCGTTGCCCTCGCGGGAACGCTCGCCCACGCCGCCGAAGACCGAGACGCCTCCGTGCTCCTTGGCGACGTTGTTGATGAGCTCCATGATGATGACGGTCTTGCCGACCCCGGCGCCGCCGAAGAGCCCGACTTTGCCGCCCTTCATGTAGGGCTCGAGAAGGTCGATGACCTTGATGCCCGTCTCGAAAATCTGCGGCGTCGTCACTTGATCGACCAAGGGCGGCGGCGCGCGATGGATGGGCCAGCGATCCGAGGCCTTGACCTCGCCCTCGTGGTCCTTCGCGTCCCCGAGGACGTCGAGGAGGCGGCCCAGGCAGGCGCGGCCGACCGGGACCTTGATGGGAGCGCCCGTGTCCTCGACGGGCGTGCCGCGGCGCAGCCCGTCCGTCGGCCCCATCGCGACCGCGCGCACCGCGTTGTCTCCCAGATGCGAAGCGACCTCGACGGTGAGACAATCCTCCCGGCCGGAGCCGTTCGTCCCCGAGCCTTTCTTGACCTCGAGGGCGTTCAAGATCGCGGGAAGCTTCCCCGACGGAAATTCCACGTCCACGACCGGCCCGATGACTTGGACTATCGATCCCATGTTCGCCATGACTTTCTCCTTAGGAGCCCAGCGCCTCGGCCCCGCCGACGAGCTCGGCGATTTCCTTTGTAATGATCGCCTGCCGCTGCCTGTTGAGATTGAGATTCAAGTTCGACTTGAGTTCGCTCGCGTTCTTGGAAGCCGCGTCCATCGCGTTCATGCGCGCGGCGAGCTCCGAGGCCTGGGACTCGAGCAGGACTCGATAAAGCTTCGCCTTGATGAACCTGGGGAGCAGAGCGTCAAGCAGGGCGCGGCGGTCCGGCTCGTATTTGAAGTCGTAGAGCGGCACCGCCGCCGGGGCGCCCGAGATGACCGCTCCGTCGCGAAGGGCCACGGGAGGCGTGAGGGGCAGCAGCTGCTCCTTGACGAGAACCTGGCGTCCCGCCGATTTAAAATCCGTGTAGATGAGGCTCACGGAGGAGAGCCCGCGCTTGAAATAGGCTTCCGAGACGTCCTTCCACAGGAGCTCCGCGTGGGCGAAATGGGCCTTCGGGAATATCCCGACCACTTCGGCGACGATCTCCATGTCGACGCCCTGCAACCGGTGGAAGAAATGGCGGATCTTGCGCCCGACCGCCGCGACGCAGACCTTGCGGCCCTGGCGGGCCCGGATCCAGGCGGCCGAGGCCTTGACGACCTGGGCGTTGAAGGCGCCGCAAAGGCCCTTGTCCCCCGACACGGCGATCAGGCACTCGAGTCCTCCCTCCGGACGGGGCTGGAACAGCGCGTGGGCGGGCTCTCCAGCGGATCCCGCGAGGCGGTGGATCATCTCCTCCATCTTGACGGCGAAAGGGCGGGCGGAGACGATCGCGGCCTGGGCGCGGCGCAGCCTGGCGGCCGCGACCATCTGCATCGCCTTCGTGATCTGCTCGGTCGCGTTGACCGATTGGATTTTCCGGCGGATCTCGCGGAGGGAAGCCATGGCTATGCCGGGACCTTCGCCTTCTTGAACCCGCCCAAGTAATCCTCGATGCCCTGCAGCGTCGTGAACCGCGCCGTGAAACCGAATTCCTTCCCGGCCTTCGCCGGATCTCCCAACGTCTCGTTCTGGTAGAAGGCGTAGGGATTCTTAAAATATTCCGGTTCGAGATTCGTCCCGAGAGCCGCATTGAGATGGGCGATGATCTCGTTGAACGTGGTCTTTCGTCCGGTCGCGACGTTGAAGGCGCCCCGCGCCTTCTTGATCGCCGCGAGGCAGTTCGCCTCGACGACATCCTTGACGTAAATGAAGTCGCGGTATTGCTCCCCGAACTCGAAGATTCTAGGCCTGCGCCCTTGGAGCATCTGCTGGGCCAGCTGCCAGATCATGCTGGCGCTCTTGCCCTTAAAACGCTCCCCCGGGCCGTAGACGTTGAAATAGCGAAGGCCCGCGACGGGGATGCGGGGATGGGCCAAGGAGAAATCCTGGGCGACCTTGTCCATGACGACCTTGGAATAGGCGTAGACGTTCTTGGGGCGGGGAGCGGCGTCCTCCCGCATGGGGAGCGGGCCGTCCCCGTAGACTCCGGCCGAGGAGGCATAGACGATCTGGCGGGCGCGTCCCGCCGCGACCCATTTGAGGAGCTTGCGAAAAGCCTCGACGTTCGCCTGCATCATGGGCAGCTCATCCATCACGGTCGTGTCGGTGAGCGCCGCCTGGTGGAAAACGACGTCCACGGGGCCCACCGTGTCCTGCCAGGACGGCGCGTCGACAAGATCGGCCGAAACGACGTCTCCGCCGAAGCCGACGAGATTCGCGAAACTCCCATGGGAGAAATTGTCGAGCCCCACCACCTCGTGCCCGCGCCTCTCGAGCTCCACGCAGAGGTTGGAGCCGATGAGCCCCGCCGCCCCGGTGACGAGAGCCCTCATTTCGAGCCGCTCGATCCCGCCACGGGGGCCTGCGTCGTCGAGGCGGTCGGGGCCGCGTATATCGCGGTCAGCTTCTTGATGATCCCCTTTGAGGGCGGCTCCGGTGCGTCGGCGGGGGGATTGGAAAAGATCGCAAGAACATAGCCCGCCGCGTCGTGGTCCCAATGCGGGATAGCGCCCGATTTTTTGAGGATCTTCCGCTCGCGCTCGACAAAACGCTTAAGATCCTTTTTCTTGTGGACGAGAAGGTCCGCGAAGGCCGGAGCCGAATCGCCGTCAGCAATAAAGGAGAACACGCCGGCGAGCTCGCGCTCGCCGATCCCGATGAGGGTCTCGACGCACTCCAGGTTGAGGACGCGACCCTGCCGGGGCATGGCGGGACCTTGGGCGCCCGCCGCAACGGAAAGAAATGGAAGGCAACACAAGGCCACGGCAGGCGACAGGGGACCTCGGCCTATCAAGGCAGGCACGAAAGCCTTCCGTTGCATTATTTCTTGAGCCCCGCCTTGAATCGGGCGGAAAAGGCCTCCACGGCCGCCTTCAGCCTCGTCTTGATGTCCTCGCTCATCTCGCGCTTGGCGACCAGGTCCCGGAGAACGTCGGGATGCTTCGCGGCGATGGACTCGAGGAGCTCTTTTTCAAAGCGACGCACTTCCGCGACCGGAAGATCGTCAAGGAAGCCGTTGACGCCGACGAAGATGGCGACCACCTGCGTCTCGAACGGCATCGGCTCATATTGGGCCTGCTTCAAGAGCTCGACCAGCCTTTCACCGCGGGCCAGCTGCATCTGGGAGGCCTTGTCGAGTTCGGAGCCGAACTGGGCGAAGGCCGCGAGCTCGTTGTACTGCGCGAGCTCCAGGCGCAAATGGCCGGCCACCTGCTTCATCGCCTTCGTCTGGGCGGCGCCTCCGACGCGGGAAACGGAAAGGCCGACGTTGACCGCCGGCCTCACGCCGGAGTAGAACAGGCTCGTTTCGAGGTAAATCTGCCCGTCCGTGATCGAGATGACGTTGGTCGGGATGTACGCCGAAACGTCCCCGGCCTGGGTTTCGATGATGGGAAGGGCCGTCAACGAACCGCCCCCGTTTTGGGCGTTGAGCTTGCAGGCGCGCTCCAAAAGCCTCGAGTGCAAGTAAAAGACGTCGCCGGGATACGCCTCGCGGCCCGGAGGCCGGCGAAGCAGCAGGGAGAGCTGCCGGTAGGCCTGGGCGTGCTTGGAGAGGTCGTCATAAATCACGAGGACGTCCCGTCCCTTCCACAGGAATTCCTCGCCGATCGCGCAACCGGCATACGGGGCGATGTAGAGAAGGGGGGCAGGATCCGAGGCCGTCGCCGACACGATGATCGAGTATTCCATCGCCCCGTTTTCCTCGAGTATCTCCGCGACGCGGGCGACGGTCGACTGCTTCTGGCCGATCGCCACGTAGATGCAGACGGGGCGCTTGGCCTCCTTTTTCTGGTTGATGATCGTGTCGATCGCGATGGCGGTCTTGCCCGTCTGGCGGTCGCCGATGATGAGCTCGCGCTGGCCCCGGCCGATGGGGATCAT
>JAJYFI010000066.1 GCA_021790955.1 bacterium
CCTCCTTGGCCTCGACCGCTTGGTGGAGGCCCTCGGACCAACGGCGCCCCGGCATGAGCCGTCCCGTGAACTCGTCGACGATGATGACTTCGCCGTCCTTGACCACGTAGTCGACGTCGCGGTGATAGAGGTGGTGGGCCCGCAGGGCCTGGGTGATGTGGTGCACCCATTCGCCCTCGAGGTCGTCGTAGAGGTTCTTGATCCCAAGGAGGTGCTCGGCCTTCTGGATGCCCTGCTCGGTGAGGACGGCCGTGTGGTTTTTCTCGTCGACGATCGCGTCGAAGCCCGCGCCCAGGTCCTCGCCCTTGTATTTCGCCTGGATCTCCTCCTCTTCGGTGATGGTGCGGACCTTGAGGGAGGGGACGATGCGGTTGATGACGTGGTAGCGGTCGGTCGATTTCTCCGCGGCGCCCGAGATGATGAGCGGGGTGCGGGCCTCGTCGATCAAGATCGAGTCCACCTCGTCGACGACCGCGTAGTGGAGATCGCGCAGGACGCGGTCGGAGGCCTGGCCCACCATGTTGTCGCGCAAATAGTCGAAGCCCACCTCGTTGTTGGTGACGTAGGTGATGTCCCGGCGGTAGATCTCCTGGCGCTCGGGGCCCGGCGTGTCGTGCTGGATCGAGCCCACCGTGAGGCCCAAAAACTGGTAGACGGGCCCCATCCATTCGCTGTCGCGCTTGGCGAGGTAGTCGTTGACCGTCACCACGTGGACGCCCGTTCCCGTCAAGGCGTTGAGATAGGCGGGGGCCGTGGCGACGAGGGTCTTCCCTTCCCCGGTCGTCATCTCGGCGATCGCGCCTTCGTGCAGGACGATTCCGCCCAAAATCTGAACGTCGAACTGGCGCAGGCCGATCGAGCGCCGCGAAGCTTCCCTCACGAGGGCGAACGCCTCAGGAAGGATTTCGTCCAAGATGGCCTTTTCGGCCTTCTTTTTCTCCTCGGGCGGGGCGTCCGCGGGCAGGACGGCAAGGGCCTCGCGGACGCGCGCGCGCAGGGCTTGGGTTCTCTCGGGAAAATCGGAATCGGCCAAGGACTTCGTCTCCTCCTCGACGGCGTTGACGCGATCGAGGAGGGGACGGTAGCGCTTGAGCGTGCGTTCGCTGGGGCTTCCGATGAGGGCGTTGACTAGGGATTGGAACATGGAAAGGCGGCAAGGCCGGTGACCAAATTATATAAACTATCCATGTTGGATACTCGCGAAGACGCATCCCTCGAAGACGGCCGCGGCATGACGGCCTCCGCCGTCCTTCCCCCGCTCTTTATCACGACGGACGAGGAGTTGAGAGAGGCCGCGGGGGATTTCCGCTCCTTCCCTAGGCTAGCGATCGACACGGAGTCGAACGGCTTCTATGCTTGGCGCGAGCGAGTCTGCCTCATCCAGATATCGACTCCGGAGCGCGATTATATCGTCGACCCCCTTGCCGTCAGGGATTTGGAACCCCTGCGCCCCATCCTTGCCGAGCCGGCGATTGAGAAGGTCTTCCATGCGGGCGAATACGACGTCATGTGCTTGAAGCGCGACTATGGCTTCGAGTTCGAAAACCTGTTCGACACCATGATCGCGGGCAGGCTTTTGGGCTTCAAGGAGCTGGGGCTCGCCAAGCTCATCGCAGCCCAATTCGGAGTCAAACTGTCGAAAAAATTCCAGAAGGCGGACTGGGGCCAGAGGCCGCTCTCCGCCGAGCAGGTCCGCTACGCCCAGATGGACACGCATTATCTCCTGAGGCTCTCGGAAGTCCTGGAAGGCAGGCTCGCTCAGGCCGGCAGGCTCGACGAGGCCCGGGAAGCGTTTCGGGATTTGGCGCTGACGGAAGCCCAGTCCAAGTCCTTCGATCCGGAGGGATGGTGGGATATCCGCGGCCGCTCCACGGCTCCCGATTCGGCGCTCCCCATCCTGCGGGATCTCTACCTTTTTCGCGAACGGGAGGCCGAGCGCCGCGATCGGGCCAGCTTCCGGATCATGCCCGACCATCTGTTGGTGAGGATCGCCGCCGCCGCCCCGCGCACGAAGGAGGAGCTGGCGAAAGTCCCCGGCTTCTCGGAGTACCTGCGGGCGCGTTATTCTGGGAAGATAATCGAGATCGTTAACGCTGCCCGTCACGCGCCTTCTCCCTCGAGGTCCGAGCGCGAGCCCGCGCGCATGAGCGGACGGGAGCGCAAGCTCCTGGGGGACCTCAAGCTGTGGCGCAAGACCCGCGCCGAGGCCGAGGGGCTCGATCCGGCCGCGGTCTTATCAGGCGCCGTTCTGCGGGATCTCGCATCCCGCGCCGCGCGGGGGGAGGCCGATTGCCTTTCCGCCCTGAGCCCCGCCAAGCACCGCCGTTACGGCGCCGAGCTGGAGCGTCTTCTTAAGGGAAGCGGCTCCGTCTCCAGCAAGCCCCTTAATCCGTCAGCTTGAAGACGAAGGGCTGGGCGATTAGGGCCAGGAGACCCATAGGGATGGCGCGTGCTGCCAAGGCGGCGAAGAGACTTATTCCCCGGATGTTGGCGGCCGTTGTCGTTTTTCTTTCCTTCGGCGAGATCGCTACGCGCATGACGTCGGTCGACCGAAAATTATTGAGCTCTCTTATTTATATTGAGGGTGATTTTAGGCCCAACGAAATGATAAGCCCGGGCTGGGAACGGCATTATTGCCTAAGGCCCGGAAGCCGTCATGTGTATTGGAACTGGCTTGTTGCGACGGTCAACGCGGCCGGCTATCGCGGGCGTGAAAGGCCAGCACGCAAGCCGCCGGGCGTCTACCGCGTTGTCTGCTTCGGCGGATCAAACGTCTTCGGCGCTGCGGTTGGCGATGGGAAAACCTATCCAGCGCAGCTTGAGCGAGAGCTCAACAAGCGTTACCCGGGCCGATTTGAGGTTTGGAACGCAGGGACCTGCGCCTATGTCTTGTCCCAGGATATCGCCGCCGCGCGGAGGGCCATAACTCTCCTTGACCCCGACATGATGATTTTCACCGTAACGAACCGCGGGCGCAGAGCTTTTAACGACAGGCAGGAGAGATCTTTCCTTCCATTTTTCGATGCCGTCCCAGCTCTTTACTGGGAAAACCTTTATTTTTTGCCATGGGGGAGCACTGGTTGGAACCAGGCTTTTTTGAAGCATTGGAGGTTCTATCGCTTGGCCATGGTGGCGGCGAATGATGCTTTGAGAATTTTCATGGCTGGCGTGGCACCCCTGGGCGACCGGGAAGTGCGGGATCGTATGCGGTCGATGGCGACGGAGGCGGCCGTGATGCACCAGCCGGCACAGGCGGAGGAGGCTGCCCTGCGCCGCGCAGTCACTCAGGGATTAAGGGAAGACCAATATGAATCTGCGATCAGGGCCAAGGTCGATCGCTCGCTGAACGACGATGCATTCCTCGGGTTCTACGAACAATTCCGAAAACGTTTCGTCATCCTTTTAGCGTCAAATCCTGCCGGCGCGTCGTGCGATGAATTACGCGATCTCCGCGCTCCATGCCTCCCCCTTAAAGAGTCCCTTTCACCGCAAGCTCCATTGGAATATCGGTTGATTCATCCAGGCGCGCGAGTCTATCATTGGTATGCGAAAACGCTTGCGCGGTTGATCGGGCCGCGTCTGCGCCCGACGGAAGGCCGCGTCTCGTCGCGCTCTAATCCGTCAGCTTGAAGACGAAGGGCTGGGCGATCTTGACCGGAACGGGGCCGGCGGCGTTCTCGGCGGGGGAGAAGCGCATGAGCCGCGCCACCTTCTCGGCGGCCGCGTCGAAGTAGGGGCCCGCGGTCTGGGCGATGTCGATTTTGTGGATGAGTCCGTCCGCGCCGATGTGGAGATATAGATCGACGGTCCCTTCTTTCCCGCGCTGCCGCTCGTTCTCCGGATAGTAGCGCCGCAAGGCGGCCAGGACGTCCTCGGCGTTGAGAAGCCGCGGGGGGATGATGATGGGGCCGCCGCCGCCGCCGGGAAGGCCGGAGCCTTTCCCGAATGGCATCCCCAGCCCCGGGGCCTTGGAGCCGGTCGCCGACCCGGAGACGGGGCTTGAAACGCCCGATGCGGCGGGGCCCTCGATCGCGCTCGGCGCCGCGGCGTGGGACGGCGCGAGAGGGCGAGGCTGTTCCGCGGGAGCCGCGGCTTGCGGCAATTTATGAGCCACGGGCTTGTCCACGTCCCATGATTTGTAAGGCGGCGGGGCCGGCGCCATCGCCTTCTTGGGGGCGGGAGCGGGTTTGGGCGCTTCGGGAACGCCCAGCGGGATGTTGGGGGTTTTTCCCGGTCCCCGCATGCCGCCGATGCCCGGGCCGGGCACCGAAGGAATTGTCAGGTCGATTTCCACCGACTGGGGCAGGGACGCTCGCTGGGGCCACGGCATAAACAAGATGACGGCATGCAGAATGACGGAGCCCGCCAGGCAGGACAGGAACAGATGTTCCCGCCGGTCCGCGCCCGCCTCAGGGGTGAAAAAGCGGGCCGCGGGCACCGTCCGATCTCCTTTAAAGAGGAGAAACTTCGAGGCCGACGCGGCTGAGTCCCGCGCTTCGGATCGCGTCGAGCACTCGGACCACATCGCCGTAGCGCGCGCCTTCGTCCGCCGAGAGAGCCACCCGCTGCCCCGGAGCGCTCTTGGCCTGGGCCGAAAGGAAGCTTGAGAGCGCCGCCGGCCCTATTTTTCTCCCGTGGTAGAGGACGTTGCCCGCGGCGTCCACGACGAGGTTGATCGCCTGGGGGGCCTCGCGGCTCGAGTGGGCTGCCTTGGGGAGCGCGACCTTGATCGCGCGGCGATGAATGAGGGGGGCGGTCGTCATGAAGATGATGAGGACGACGAGCAGGATGTCGACTAAGGGCGTGACGTTGATGCCCGTGATCGAGGCGTCGCTGCCGGCGGAGGCTGCGGCCACGGAGCCTAAGCGGCCCGGCGCAGGGCCGAGCGGCAGAGGATGTCGGCCTCGGTGAGCAGATCCTTCGTCTGCTTCTGGAAAAAATTGAAGGCCACGACGCAGGGGATGGCGACAAAGAGCCCCGTCGCGGTCGCGACCAGGGCTTGCGAGAGGCCCGACATGACGACCTCGGGCCCCGCCGAGGTGATGGCGAGGTCGTGGAAGGCCTTGATGACGCCCAGAACGGTGCCCAGGAGCCCGATGAAGGGGGCGTTGTTGCCAAGCGTCCCCAGGACGAGCAGGCGCTTTTCAAGCCCTGGACGCTCGCGGTCGGCGGCTTCTGAAAGGATCTCGTCGATCTCTCCGCGGCCGCGCCCGGCCGTGAAGGCCGCTCGGGCGATGCGCAGGGCCGCCCCATCGCCGTCCTGGGCCGCTTTTTCGACCGTCGTGATGTCGGCCGCGCTTGAAGCCAGGACGTTCGCGAGCTTTTGGAGGGTCTTTTTTTCGCGGTAGAGGGTGATGCCGCGTTCGATGATGACGGCGACCGCGACGATGGAACAGGCGAGCAGAAGGTAGATCACCCAGTCGCCTCCGGAAAACGCCATGGCGGATACCAACGGGACGTTCATGGCCGCCTAATGCGCGTTTCTCAACCTGATCAGGGCGGAGCAAAGCTCCGCAAGGACTATGGGGTGCGTCTCCGTCTGAAGCTGGAGAAAGAGGAGCTGATAGGTGTTTTGGCCGCCGATGAGGCCCAGATAATGGGTCGCCATGGCGCGGACCAGCCAATCCGAATCCTGATAGTGGTCCAAAAGCACGTTCTTGCCGGTCGGGTCCCCCATCTGCCACAGGATGTTGGCGGCGTATAGGCGCAGAATGAGCTCCGGGTCGGTGTGGGCCGACGTGAAGACGGCCTGGCGCGCCGAGTCTCCTCCGAGGATGGAGAGGGCTTCGATGCCGGCGAAGCGCACCGTCAAGTTTTGGTTCGACCCAAGGGCTTGCTGGAAAACGCCCAGGAATTGGGGATCCTTCGTATAGGCCAAGGCGACGATGGCGGCGGCCTGGATTTGGGGATTCATCGCCGCCTGCGCCTTATTCTGAAGGGCGGTTTGGATATCCAGGCGCGTGGCTCCCGCCAAACCCTGGGTCAGGAGAAAGCCTAGATAGGTATAGCGGGTCATCAAATTGTACCCGTCGATGGTCGTCAACGAGGCGAGGTCGGAGAGCGAGGGATCGAGGGCATTGACCCCCTTCGGGCTCTCGTTGGCGTGGTTATTGAGCAGGTTGAGCAGGTCGGCGTCGATATCAGGATCAAGGACGGCCTGAGGCGGCAGTTTGAGCCTGGGCGCGGTAATGACGAGGGGGGCGAGCTCGAAGACAGGCTGGGGTGCCGTGGCGCCCTGTGCCGCCGCGCGCAACGGAAGGCCAAAGAAGGCTACGGAAAGCCAAAGAAGACCATGCAGGTTAAGATAATGACGATGGCGGCGCCTACTGTTGATTCTGATCATAGCGGCTGTTGACTCACGGCGGCCTTTTTCTTAGGAAAGAGCTTGAGCGCGGCCACGCAATATTCGGCCGTCAGGAAGTCGTTCTGGCTGGCCTGGCTGATGAGGGAGACAATGGTATCGTAGTCCTGAGCGGCGCCGTAATCCCCGAGCCCCCGCGCGGCCAGGGCTTGGACCACCCAGCTCCCGTTGTTTTGAAGCGAATTGCGGAGTTTGGACAGTCCTCGTTCGCTTCCGAGCCGGGCCATCATCGTCGCGATCCATACTTTAAGGACGGGGATCTGCTCCTGCGAGTAGTCGGCGTCCAACATGCTGATCGCCTTCTCGGGATGGCCCCATAGAGCCAAAGCCTCCATGGCGCCGAATCGAATCGAAGGGTTGAAAAAGACGAGGGCCTGCTGGAAGGCCTGCTGGTCGTTAAGATTGCGGCGCTGGGCCAAAAGCATAAGCGCCGCAGAGCGGGTTTGCGCGTTTTGGTCCCAGTTGGCGGCGGTCTTGAGCTTTTTCTGGAAAGCCGGGTCGGAGGAGTCGAGAGAGAAGGCCCGGGCGAGGGGGATGCCTAAGTGGGAGTAATAATTCCTCAGGGCGAAGCCCGTCGGCGATCCGATGGTCGCCAGATCTCCCTCGGGCGTTCCCGCTTGGCCGCCGACGTTGATCTGATAGGTGTCTTGGTTGTCGAACAGCTGGATGAGGGTCTGGATAATTTGCGGATCGACGGGCGTCGGCGAGGCTCCGGCCGTCGTCGTGGCGGACGAAGACGCGTTGGCCGCGCCGGGGGAGGGCGGAGTCCCGGCGTTTGGAGCGCCGGCGCTGGGGCCGCCCGTCTGCGGCAGGCCGACGCAGGCGCACAGGACTAGGGCCGACAGCAGGGGCGGGACGGCTGCGAGCACGCGAGCCTTAGACACATGCCGATTGTAGTTAAACTTCTTGGCGTTCGACAATAGTCATGGGCGTGCGACGCGGCGCCCGGCGTCGGAGTTCCGCCTTTTTTGGCACTCGCGCCGGCTAGTTGACAGTTTTGGCGGGGCTGTGATAAAATGAGCACTATCAAGGCTGGAGTGCCAATAATGAAAGGCAGGAGCCAGCCTTCAAGATACGGAAATCGAACGTTGGAGGAGGAGGCAGAATGGCTGAAGCGACTCTCACGAAGGTCAAGATACAGCCCCTGGGCGACCGGGTGTTGGTGAGGCCGATCGAGCAGAAGGAAGTCAAGCGGGGCGGGATTATCATCCCCGACACCGCGAAGGAGAAGCCCCAGGAGGGCGAGGTGGTGGCCGTGGGCCGCGGCAAGATGACCGACGAGGGCAAGACTCTCGCCATGGACGTCAAGCCCGGCGAACGGATCCTCTACGGGAAGTATTCCGGCAACGAGATCAAGATCGACGACGTCGAGTACCTGATCATGCATCAGGACGACATCCTTGGGATTTTGAAGTAATCCCACTCTAATAATAAGGAAGGAGAACA
>JAJYFI010000067.1 GCA_021790955.1 bacterium
GCGCGTGTTCATGCGCTCGCTGGCCAGTCGGCGCCGGCACGCGGCCACAAGCGCGCCACTCCGCCCATGTTTAATGTACCTGCGTGGGCAGGATTACGACTCGGTTATCCTGGCAGCCGCGGGCGTCGCGCTCCCCCGCGACGGACTCCGGCACCGGCCCCTCGCCCTCGTCATAGTAGCGGGCCAAGTCCGTCGAGCGTATCCGGTGGGGAGGGCGCGCCCAGTAGCGGTAATAGCGCCTCAGGGGAGCCACGGCGTCCGCAAGCCAACGCCGGTCGCGCGTCGTCTCGTAGACGGCGAGCACGGTCCGGGATAGAAGCGGCGGCTGGGATCGGGTCAGATAATAGCTGCGGTTCGCGTTGAGCACCTTCCCGTAGTGGGCGACCTCGAAGAGGAGGTCGTCGGCCATGTCCTTGGCCAGATCCGCGCGCCCATCGGCGAGCAGGCCTCGGACGATGAAATAGCTGTCCCAGCCGTAAAGCTCGTTGAAGCGCCCGCCCGGGACCACATAGGGCTTGGGCAGGTAAAGAAGCCCCGGCGCGGCTTGGTCGTCTTGGGCTGGGAGAGGGCGCACATCGAGCCGCGCGAAATCCGAAGGCGCAAGCTCCCGGCGCAGAGAGGCGAGGAGGCGCCGGTAGATCGCGCCTGAAGGGAGATAGACGATGGGACGGGGCTTTGTTCCCTTCTTCGGCTCGCGGATCATGGCGTCGGGCGCCGCCGCGAGGAGCCCGGCGTTGGACCTGGTGAGGCGGTCCCAAGAGCCTGCGATGTAGCGGCGCAGGGAATCGAGATCCCGAGGTTGGGCCGTCGCCGCGGCGAGAGGGCCAGCGGCCCCGGCAAGACCGAGAAGAAGGACGAGGGCCCAGCGCGGCACGCCGCATTTTAGGAAAAGATACAATGACGATGATACCCGCCTTCCCCATGGAAAGCCGCTTCCTTCGCGCCTGCGCCCGCCGAAAGGTCGATACCGTCCCCGTCTGGTTCATGCGCCAGGCCGGGCGCTACCTGCCGGGCTACCGGGCGCTTCGCGCCAAGCATTCGATCCTCGAAATCGCGAAGACCCCGGAGCTTGCCTGCGAGGCGACCCTGGAGCCCATTCGGAAATTCCCGCTCGACGCCGCCATCATCTTCGCGGACATCCTGCTGCCTTTGGAGGCGATGGGGCTTCGCGTCCGGTTCTCCCCCGCTCCGGAGATCGACCGCCCGATACGGGGCCCCTCGGATCTCAAGCGGCTCGCCTCGCGGCCCGAGGCGGACTCCCTCTTCTTCGTCGGCGAGGCCATCCGCCTCGTGCGCCGCGAGCTGGACGGGAAAGTCCCCTTGATCGGCTTCGCGGGCGCCCCCTTCACCCTCGCAAGCTACATGATCGAGGGCGGCCCCTCGCGGGATTTTTTGCGAACGAAAGCCCTGATGCGGGAAAGTCCCGGCGCCTGGAGGTCCCTGCTCGACCGCATCGTGCGCGTGACCCTCTCTTATCTCCGGATGCAGAAGGCGTCCGGCGCCCAGGCGATCCAGCTATTCGACAGTTGGGCGGGCGCGCTCTCTCCCGAGGACTACCGCCGCCACATCCTTCCCGCGACGAAGCGTCTTTTCTCGGGGCTCAAGGGCCTGGGCGCCCCCCTGATCTATTTCGGCTCCGGCGCCTCGGGTTTTCTCGAGGACTTCGCCCGCGCGGGATCGGACGTGGTCGGCGTCGACTGGCGCATCGACATCGCGGAAGCCTTCCGACGGCTGCCGGGCAAGGCCGTCCAGGGGAATCTCGACCCCGCCCTTCTGTTGGCCCCGGCCCCCGTCCTCAAGAAGGCGGCCCGGCAAATCCTGCGACAGGCCTCCGGACGCCGCGGCTTTGTCTTCAACCTGGGACATGGCATCCTCCCCCAGACCCCTCCGGACAACGTCCGGCGTCTCGCCGAGTGGGTGCATCAATACGGAGGAGGAAGGCGGAAGTAGGAAGGCATGGACGTCGCGAAGCTGGAAGCGTGGCTAAAGGCGCGCGGGGAGCCCAAGTTCCGGGCCGATCAAGTCCGCCAAGCGGTCTTTAAGGACCATGTCTTCTCCTACGATGAGATCGAGACTCTCCCGGCCGCCTTGAGAAAGGCGCTCTCAAGGGAACGTCCGATCCTGAGCGTCATCCTGGATCAGATCGAGGTCTCCCGCGACGGCCGCGCCCGAAAGGCCGTGCTCAAGCTCGGAGACGGCCGCTCGATCGAGACCGTGCTGCTCAAGCCCTCCGCAGCCAGGCTCACGGCCTGCATCTCCTCGCAGGTCGGCTGCGCGATCCGCTGCTCCTTCTGCGCGACGGGGCTCATGGGATTCGCGCGCTCTCTTTCCGCGGAGGAGATCTCGGATCAGGTGCTTTTCTGGCGCCAGTACATCCGCCGGGAGTGGGGGTCAGGTCTGGACATTGGGCATCACGAAGACGAGGAGGACGAACGTCCAATGTCCAGACCTGACCCCCTGGCCCTCACGAACGTCGTCTACATGGGGATGGGCGAGCCCTTCAACGCCTACGACGCGGTCGCGGAGAGCCTGCGGCGGCTGACCGACCAGCGCCAATTCGCCATGGCCGCCCGGCGCGTCTCCGTTTCGACCTCGGGGGTGGCGCCCAAGATCGCGCGCTTCGGCCGCGATTTTCCCCAGATCAACCTAGCGCTTTCCCTGCACGCGGCCGAGGACGAGCTGCGCGCCAAGCTCGTCCCCCTCAACAAGGCCTACCCTTTAAAAATCCTCGCCCAGGCGCTGCGGGACTACCTCAAGGAGACCAACCGCAAGATTTTCCTCGAATACGTCATGCTGAAGGGCCGGAATGACGCGCCGCACAACGCCCGGGACCTCGTCCGTTTCGCCAAGTCCTGCGGCCCCTTGCCCCTCCTCCACGTCAACCTCATCGCCTACAACGAGGCTGCGCCGGGACATGCCGCGACGCCCGATCCGGAAATCCGCCGCTTCCAACAGTCGCTTTTGAAGGAAGGCCTCGCCGTCACGGTGCGCCAGAACCTGGGCAGGGACATCCACGGCGCCTGCGGCCAGCTCCTCGTGCCCGAGCCTCCGGGAGCCCCAAATGTTGCCGCCCCGGCCGGGAGGGGGGCCGGGGCGGGGTCCGAGGGGGTGCGGTGACTGTTGTCGAATCTTGATGCGATCCTGTTGTTGTGAACGTCTACGATGATCTTAGCCGGACCCGGTTACGCAAACATTTCGCCGTGATTAATTTTTTGTTTCAGCTCCTCCTTGTTGCCTCCATGCCGGGCGCGGCGGCGGAGCTCACGAGGGCGCCGGCGGTCGCGGGAACGTTCTATCCGGCCGAGCCGGCGAAACTCGAAGCCCTGGTCAAAAAGGATCTCTCGGCCGCGCCCGAGCCCAAGCTCGCGGGGAAGCTCGTCGCGATCCTCGTTCCCCACGCGGGCCTCGAGTTTTCGGGGCCGACCGCCGCGAGAGCCTTCAAGGCCGTCAAGCGCGGCGACTTCGACGAGGCGATCGTCGTCGGGACCGGGCATTACAAGCTCATCCCCGGGGCGGCGCTTTATCCCGGCCGCTACGGGACCCCCGAGGGCCCTTTCCCCTACGACAAGGAGCTCGCCGCGAAGCTGCTCAAGGCCACGCCCTTGATCGCCGCGGACCCCGAGGCTCACGCGCGCGAGCACTCGATCGAGGTCGAATTGCCCTTCATCCAGGAGCGGCTCGGCAAAATCCCCCTCCTTGGCCTTCTCATGAACACGGACGATCTCGGCGCGGCCGAGGCTGTCGGCGCCGCCATCGCGAAGGCCGTGGCGAGTTCCAAGCGCCGCCGCATCCTTCTCGTCGCCTCCTCGGATCAATCGCATTACCCTCCGGCCTCCTTCGACGACGCGGTCGACGAGACGACGCTCAAGGCCCTGGAGACTCTGCGCCCCGATTATTTCTGGATGGCGAGCGATCTTTGGACCCGACGCGGCGTCCCCAATCTCGCGGTCGCCTACTGCGGCCAGGCGGCCGTGGCCGCCGTCATGAGGGCGGCTCTCGATCTGGGCGCCGACCATGCGGAGATTCTCGGCCACGCGAACTCCTACACGGCTCTTCCCGCCGCAGGCGCTCAACGCGTCGTCGGCTACGCCGCCGCGGCTTTCGTCAAGTCGGCGAAGCCCTCGCCGCCGCCCTGGCCCTTGGCGCGGCTCAACGCGAAGGAAAAAGCCGCTCTTCTGCGCGCGGCGAGGGAGTCCCTGGAGCGCCAGGCCCGAGGCGAAGAGGCTCAAGCCCCGAAGCTCCCCTCCGACGACCCGATTTTCAATCTCCCCGCCGCGAGCTTCGTCACGCTGACCGAGAAAGGCGCGCTGCGCGGCTGCATCGGGAGCATCGAGCCCCGCGAGCCCCTGTTGGATTCGGTCGCCCGCAACGCCGCCCTCGCCGCCGCCCGGGACCCGCGTTTTCCCTCCGTGCGGCCCTCCGAGCTCTCCCGCGTCGGCATCGAAATCTCGGTCCTGAGCCTCCCGCGGCGCGTGCCGGGCGCGGCCCAAGTCCGTCAGGGGGACGGCGTCATCCTGGAGGCCGGAGGCGACTCCGGGGTCTTCCTCCCCCAGGTCTGGGAGAAACTCCCCCAAAAGGAGGCTTTCCTGGGGGAACTCTGCGCCGAAAAGGCGGGACTGCCCCGGAACTGCTGGAAGGACCCCAAGACCCGGATCGAGGTCTTCTCAGTCGTCTCTTTCTCGGAGCCAAAGCCCGCAACCCCATAGGCCGCCGGCGGCGAGCAGGCCCGGCAGCAGGGGTTCGAGCCCCCACGGGTTGAAGGAAAGGAAGTATTGGGCCGCGGCCCAGCCGCCCGAGACCGCGAAGCCCGAGGCCGAGGCGAATACGGCCCAGCGCTCGGAGACGCGAAAACGCGGCGCGTAGGCCCCCAAAAGCAGGAACCCCATCGCCGGGATGACGGCGCTGCCGAGCCCGTACCAGAGCTTGACGACGGAGGGGACGCGCGTGGCCAGCCACCAGGCGAGTATCGCGACCACGACGAAGGCCCGTCGCGCCTGGCGCTCGAGCTCGAAGTCGCTCCCTCCCCGCCAGGAGCCCACGAGGTCCTTGCCCAGGCTCAAGGAGGAAATGAGCGCCTTCGCCTGCGTCGAGGCCAGAATCGAGGCCAAAAGCCCGCAGTAGAAAAGCCCCTTTAAGACCGACGGCAGGTAGGCCGCGGCGAGGGTCGGGTAGGCCCAGAGCGGGTCCCGGATCGAGGGGAAAAGCGCGCGGGAGAACACCCCCGCCGAAACCGTCATGATGTCGAAAAAGGCCCAGAAGAGGACCGAGGCCAAAAGCCCGCGCCGCGCGCTCTGGACGCTCTCCGCCGCGAGGACGCGCTGATGCAGGGTCGGGTCGACGAAGGTCCACAAGGCGATGAGCCACCACGCCGCGAGCTGGCGCCAGGAGAGGTCCCCGCTCAGACTCAGGAAATCGCGCGGCAGCGTCGTGAGCGCGGGCTTCCAGGCGGCCTTTGAGAGCACGGCCGCCATCAGCAGGACGAACCCCCCGAACATGAAAAGGAATTGAAGCGTCCCCGCCCAGAGCTCGGAGCGCAGCCCGCCCCGGCGCAACAGCCCGAAGGCGACGAGCAGCGTCAGCGCCATCGCCCAGGATTTCGGCAGCCCCAGGACATAGGCCATGAGCGTCCCTCCCATCAGGGCCCCATCCGCAGGGCAAGCGAGGAGGAAGACGAGAAAGGCGCCCCAGAGCGCCGCGAGCCTCCCGTAGGACTTGCCCAGGTGGTCGGGGATCGTGAGCCCCTCCACCCGGCGCATCCGCGGCACGAGAAAAACCGCGTAGAGGATCGCGAAGACGTAATAGGGAAGGGCGAGCACCGTCCACTCGCAAAGACCGTGACGGCAGGAGAACTCTCCCACCCCGAGAACGCCTCCGTAGAAGGCCGGAACGAGGAGAACGACGAAAGCCCAGACCGTGAGGCCTCGCCCCGCGAGCGCGTAGTCCGCGAGCCCCTCCTTGCGAAGCCGCGCCCCCCAGAGCCCGAGAGCCGAGCAGGCGGCGAGAAAGGCCGCAAGGATGCGCCCGTCTACAGACATGGGTGTCCCTGCTTGGTCATAGTCCTAAATTGGTAAGATTCTTTGTTTCCGGCGCGTTCGTCTAGCGGCCTAGGACGCCGCCCTCTCAAGGCGGAGACCACGGGTTCAAATCCCGTACGCGCCACCATTTTTCCTCGACTGAAAACGGATTCTCCGAGGGAGAATCGAAGTTGAAGCCCCCTCCCCGACTTTGCAGGCCTCCCTGGGATTTCGCACGTTTTTGGAAAAAAGTGAACACTCACATGAACACTTTTTTCAGAGGGGTTTTGGGGCCTGCGAGGCCTCGAAAATGAACGGTCTCGGCTCCGTCGTTACTCCCCAGAAAATGGACTCTTTCGGCTCAAAGCGCTGGGCCTCGTCCAAGTAGTTTTGGATGGACTTGGGATCGAGCTGCCCCATCTCGGTCTGGAGCTGACGGAAATTCTTCACGACCATGGCTCGATGCGTTGCGAAGGTCCCCCGAAGATCGTAAGGGACCACTCTCCGCTTGATGCCCGCCGCTTTGACGGCTTTGCAAAAAGCTTTCTGAAGGTATCTCTCGACATAACGCAGCCCCGTCTTGGAATTATAGAAGAATAGCCCCGTGACGGGGTGGGAGGCCAAAGAGCCAGCGGCGGATGGCCCTCTCGTCCCATTCAGGAAACAGCCGAGCACGGAACCCTCGAGGAAGCGCTGTTGGATCTCGGTTGGACGCGCGTTCCCTCCGCCGTCAAGAACAAAACGCCTTCCTGGCAGCCGCCCCAAGTCGTCGGCCAGTTCTCCGCCCCATTAAGCATCCCGTCCTAATCGACGACCCCAGCTTACTTAATGGTAAGTCAAGTTGCGCAGAATGAAAGTCCCTGCTAGACTATAACTGTAGCCGAGGCTAAAACCATGAAATTGATCATTACTGTGTCGCAAGACGAGGATGGTATGTTTATCGCGGATTGCCCCGCCATTCCTGGGTGTATTAGCCAGGGCAAGACCCGCAAGGAAGCGGAGAAAAATATTCAAGAAGCCATTCGGGCTTGCCTGGAAGTCAGAGCCGAGAAAGGGATGCCTCTGACCGTCGCAACCCGCCAGATCGAAGTCCACGTTTAGTCCTTTGTCCCTGCCGCTTTTAAGACCGCGCGAGGTCGTGAAGGTATTTTCAAAATTCGGCTGGCAACTTGCGCGACAACGGGGAAGCCACATCATTTTGACGAAAGAAGGCCATATCGCAACTCTTTCCGTTCCCAACCATCGGGAAGTAGCACGAGGCACCTTGCACGGGCTCATCTCTCGCGCCGGGCTCAGCGAGGAAGAGTTCCTTCGCGTTTTGGAATAGGCTTGAGTGAACAAGAAAGTGAACACTCCGGCAGGCGGCCTTTTCCCTGGTCTCTCAAAAACCGCTTAAGAAACAAGAAGAATCGAGCGATTCTATTCCCAAGATTCCCGCCCTCTCAAGGCGGAGACCACGGGTTCAAATCCCGTACGCGCCACCATTTTCTCCGGCGGCCCTCGCGGATTGGTCCCGGCTTCGCTGGTGGAAAGCGACGAAAAGCCCCGACACGATTAAAAGGCCGCCGAAAATCGTGAACACCGTCATCCGCTCCTTGAGCCACAAGACGCCCAGCAGCGATCCCAAAACGGGCTGGATGTTGAGCGTGATGGCCGCCCGGGAAGCTTCCACGCGCTTGAGCGCCCAATTCCAGAGGAAAAAGCCGATCGCCGTGACGGCGACGGCCAGATAGAGCGTCGCGGCCGAAGACGGCCATG
>JAJYFI010000068.1:0-287 GCA_021790955.1 bacterium
GCGTGAACAGCCTCTTCATCCCCTCCTCGTCCCGCGAGACGTGCGGATAAAGCTCGCTGTAGCTCCCCTCGAGGTAAGCCTGGGCCACGACCGCGGGCCCGCCGTGCCCCGGCCCCGCGACGAAAATCATGTTCACGTCGTGCTCCCGGATGACGCGGTTGAGGTGGGCGTAGAGGAAGTTGAGGCCCGGCGTCGTCCCCCAGTGGCCGAGCAGCCGGGGCTTGACGTGCTCGGTCCTGAGCGGCTCCTTGAGGAGCGGGTTGTCCATGAGAAAGATCTGCCCCACG
>JAJYFI010000068.1:297-7759 GCA_021790955.1 bacterium
AGTTCGCCGCGCGCCAATAAAGGTCGATCTTGCGCAGCTCGGCGGCCGACAGCGCGCTTTTCATGCCGCGCCGCGCGGGGCCCCTCAGCTAAACCGCCTGCAGACGCAGCCGCAGGAACACTCGTTGCTGTAGTCGCACTCGCAGGACTCGCAGCAGTAGCAGTTCCGGCTCGCGTTCATGGCATGCTCAAGCTGCCACGCCAAATTTCTGCTTAAGGCCGACGTCGCTTTCCTTGGCTTCATGTCGTTCCTCCCGCTGATCCGTGACTAAGCAACAAAACGGCCGAATGGCGCCGGCGTCGAGGAGGGAATTTTCGACGCGGCTTCCAGATAGCGCACGCAGGCGGCAAGCGTCCCTAACTTGCGGTAATCGGATTCCGGGACCGGGACTCCGAGCTCCTGCTCGATCTTGCTCGCGAAACGCAGGAAATCCATGGAGTCGATGTCGAGAGCCTCGCGCAAATTCTCGTCGGGCTTGAGCCGGCTCAAATCCGCGTCCGGGGCGATTTCTCCCAGGATACGGAGCACCGCCTCCTTGAGATCCTTGCCGGACTTCCGGGGTTCGCTCACAACGCCGCCGGATTCCGAAGGAGCCGCGAGACGGCCCTTAAAAAAAGTCCGCCGCGATGGGCGTCGCTCACCCGGTGATCCCCTGCCAGCGTGGCCGTGACGAGAGGCCGCGCGACGACATGGCCGTCGACCACCCAGGGTTTCTCGATGATCCTGCCAAAGCCCACGATGGCGCTCTGCGGCGGGACGATCACGGCAAAGGCCGACTCCGCCCCGCGCTCGCCCAGGCTCGTCACCGTCACGGTCGCATCCGAAAGCTCAGAGGCGCGCAGGGACTCCGACTTCGCCCGTTCGACCAAGCCCTTGAAGTTGAGCATGAGCTCCGAAAGGCTCTGCTTGTCGGCGTTTTTGAGCGCCGGCGCGACGAGCCCGGATGGCCGAAGCGCGATCGCCGCCCCCACATGGATCGAGGGAAAGAGGACGGCCCGCCCGTCCTTCCAACTGGCGTTGAGCTCCGGATAGTCGCGCAGGGCGAGCGCCACGCCCTTGAGGAGAAGCGCCCCGTAGATCAGCCTCTCGGCGACGGGAAGCGCCGCGTTATGCTCCGAAAGCCAGTCCATCGCCGCCTTCATGTCGATGGTCTCGGAGACGTAGTAGTGGGGGATCTCCCGTTTGGAATGCTCCATCGAGGCCGCGATCGCGCGGCGCATCCGGTCGGATTTTTCGCCTTGATCGGCAGCCGGCCGGCGCGCCGAGGGAGGGACCGCGGGCTTGGCGGGAGCGGGCTTCGCGCCGCCGCCGCCGTCCTCCCGGATGATCGCGAGCGGGGCGCCCACCGGCGTCGCCGTGCCCGGCTCGACCAAAAGCCTGTCGATCGTTCCCGCCGCGAAGGACTCGACCTGGATCACCCCCTTGTCCGTCTCCACCTCGGCGATGATCTCCCCTTTGCGGACGGCATCCCCCGGCTTTTTGAGCCAACCGAGGAGAACCCCCTCGGCCATGTCGGCGCCGAGGGAGGGCATTTTAAACTCAGCCATGAGCGAGGGCGGGGCTTCGTCCGATCGTCGCGAGCGCCGCGGCGGCGATGGAATCGGGCTGGGGGAGGGCCGCATCCTCCAGATGCTTGGGATAAGGGACCGGCGCCTCCGCGCCGCAGACGCGGGCGACGGGGGCCTCCAATTCGTGAAAGGCTCTCTCCATGATCCGGGCGGCGATCTCCGCCGAAAGCCCGAAGCTCCTCCATCCCTCGTCGACCACGACCGCGCGGCGCGTCTTGCGCACCGAGGCGAGTATCGTCGCGTCATCGAGAGGCCGCAAAACCCGAAGGTCCACGACCTCGGCTTCGACGCCGTCCCTCGAAAGCGTTTCCGCGGCGGCGAGCGCCTTCCACAGGGAGCCGCCGAAGGCGAGGAGGCTCACGTCGCGTCCCTCGCGCCGGACCGCCGCGCTCCTCAAATCCACGGCCGCGCCGTCCGGCAAGGGCCCGCCCTCCATCGGATAGAGAAGCGCGTGCTCGAAAATCACCGTCGGGTCCGGCTCCCGCAGCGCCGCCAGCAGCATCCCCCTCGCGTCAGCGACGGTCGCCGGGGAGGCGACCTTGATCCCCGGGATGTGGGCGTACCAGCCCTCGAAACTGTGAGAATGCTGCGCCGCGACTTGCCGCCCCGCCCCCGTCGCCATGCGGATGACGAGGGGGACGCCGAATTGGCCCGCGGACATGTGCCGGAGGGCCGCCGCGATGTTGACGATCTGATCGAGCGCGAGCAGGCTGAAATTGACGGTCATCACCTCGACGATGGGCCTTAAGCCTCCCAAGGCCGCGCCAATCCCCGCTCCGACGAACGTGGATTCGCAAAGCGGGGTGTCCCGGACCCGTTCGGGTCCGAACTCCTCCAACAGCCCGAGGCTGCAGGCGTAGGAGCCGCCGTAGCGCCCGACGTCCTCTCCCATGAGAAAAACCCGCGGATCCGAGCGCAGCGCCTCGCGCAGCCCCGCCCTCACGGCCTCCCGGTATTTCACGACGGTCTCCCGCCGACGACGTCCTTCAAAAGATCTTCGACGCTCTCGACCGGCTCCCCTGCGGCGAAATTCGCGGCCTCGTCGACCTCGGCCTCGACCTCTCTCTCCATCGCCGCATAAGCCGCGTCGTCGAGCGTCCCGCCCCGCCTAAGCCTTCCAGCCAAAAGCGCGATCGGGTCCCGGACCCTCGCCTTCTCGACCTCCTCGCGGCTTCGGTAAAGTTCCGGGTCGTACATCGAGTGGGCGCGGAAGCGGTACGTGCGGAATTCGATGAAGCGCGGCCCCTCCCCCCGGCGGACCGCCTCCGCGGCCCGCCGGGTCGCCTCCGCGACCGCGAAGACGTCCTGCCCGTCGACAGCCTCCGCGGGCATGCCGTAGGCCCCGGCCTTGAGCGCGATGTCCGTCCGGGCTTGGCGCCTTGAAAGCGCGGTGCCCATGGCGTAGAAATTATTCTCGCAGAGAAAAAGGAGCGGGAGATTCCAGAGGGCGGCCAAGTTCATCGTCTCGTGGAACTCGCCTTCATCGGTCGCGCCGTCCCCGAAATAGCAGGCGACCAGGCCGGGCTGGCGGGTCATCCGTCGGGCAAGCGCCAGCCCCGCCGCGACGGGAAGCCCCTCGGCCACGATCGCGAACCCCCCGTAAAAATGCGTGGCGGCGTCGAAGAGATGCATCGAGCCGCCGCGGCCGCGGCTGACGCCGGAGGTCTTGCCCAAGAGCTCCGCCATCACGCGCCGGGGCGCAACGCCGCGCTCGATCGCGTGGGCGTGCTCGCGGTAGTTGGCGACGACCGCGTCCTCGGGACGCAGCGCCCGGAAAGACCCGACCGCGATCGCCTCCTGGCCGTCGTAGAGATGGAGAAAGCCGCGGATCTTGCCCGCGCTGTAGAGCTCGGCCGCCTTGCGCTCGAAAATCCGGATGCGCAGCATGCGGCGCAGAAAGTCCGCCGCCGGAGAGGGCGTCACGACGGGACCTCCAAGGTCGAGAGGTCCCCCTCGGGAAGGCCCAAGGCCTGCGCCTTCAAAAGCCTCCTCATGATCTTGCCGGACCTCGTCCGGGGCAGGGCCGAGCGAAACTCGATCTCCTTGGGGGCGACCGCGGCTCCGAGCCTCGATCGCGCCAGCCCCAGGATCCCCCGCTGAAGCTCCGGGGAGCCCGCATAACCCGGCTTGAGCGTCACGAACGCCTTGACGAGCTCCCCTGCGACGGGGTCCGGCACGCCGATCGCCGCGGCCTCCGCCACCGCCTCGTGCTCAAGAAGGGCGCTTTCCACCTCGAAGGGCCCGATGAGATGGCCTGAGCTCTTGATGACGTCGTCGGAGCGCCCGATGAACCAGAAATAGCCGTCCTCGTCGCGGCGGGCCAGATCCCCGGTCAGGTAAAAGCCGCCCGCGAAGCATTGGCGGTAGCGCTCCGGCTCGTTCCAGTACGCCCGGAACATGGAAGGCCAGCCGGGCCGAAGCGCCAGTTCCCCCTGGACGTCCGGCTCCCGGATTTCCTCGGCGCCGCCGTTCTCCGTGCGCCGGACGATCGCGGCCTCGATCCCGGGAATGGGGCGGCCCATCGATCCCGGCCGGACGTCCATCGAGGCGAAATTGGAAATCATGATGCCCCCCGTTTCCGTCTGCCACCAGTTGTCGTGGAACGGAAGGCCAAAAGCCTCCCGCCCCCATACGACCGCCTCCGGGTTGAGGGCTTCCCCGACGCTCGCCAGCAGGCGCAGCGCCGGGTAGCGCCGGCGCTTCACGGGCGCCGCGCCCCCCTTCATGAGCATCCGGATCGCCGTCGGCGCCGTGTACCAGACGGAAACCTTCTCGCGCTCGAGGATGTCGAGCCATTGCTCGGGATCGAATTCCGACTCCACGACGAGATTCGTGATCCCGTTCGTCAACGGCGCGATGATGCCGTAGGAGGTTCCCGTGACCCAGCCCGGATCGGCCGTGCACCAAAAGACGTCGCCCGGCTTCATGTCGAGAGCGAAGCGGCCGGTCGCGTGGTGCGCGACCGCCGCGTCGTGAACGTGCACCGCTCCCTTTGGAAATCCCGTCGTACCGCTGGTAAAATGCAGCAGCGCCCGGTCCTCGGGAGAGGTCGGGCTGATCGAAAATCTTTCGGAGGCCCCTTCCATGGCCCTGTCGTAGTCGACGGTCCCGGCCATCTCCTCCCCCCTCACCGCGCCGTCTCGAATAATGAGCACCCTTTGAAGCGCGGGCAGGGAGTCGCGCAGCGCGGCGATCTTTCTGTTGTAGAGCGATTCGGTCGTCACGAGGAGCTTGGCCTCTCCGATCGAAAGCCGGGAGCGGATCGGCTCCGGACCGAACGCGGAGAACAGCGGGCAGAACACGCTTCGATTCTTGAGGCTGCCCAGCGTCGCGATGTAGAGCTCGGGGATGCGCCCGCAAAGCGCGAACACGGGGTCGCCTTTGCCGATCCCCAGCCCGCCCAGGACGTTGGCGAAGCGGTCGGACAAAATCTTAAGTTGGGCGTAGGTGTAGTCGCGGACGTCACCGTGCTTTCCAATCCAGCGGATCGCGACCCTCCCGCCGAAACCCGCGTCCACGTGCCTGTCGACCGCCTCGTAAGCGATATTGAGCCCGCCGCCGCCGGGGAGGCCCGCCAACTCTCGCCGCGCTTCCTCCCACGAAAACCCGGCGCAGGCTTTCGCATAATCCTCCAAGTTGGGCAGCGGGCCGCGGCGCGGCATCGTTTTGATGATGGGGGCCCAGCGGGATTTCATTCCTATCGTTTTGACCGCAACGAAGCGGCCCGGGCCGCTTATTGTGACGCGACCCCTAAAGCATGCTCCACGAACCAGTCCGCCGCCATCTGGGCGACCCGCTCCAAGGCTCCGGGTTCCTCGAAAAGATGCGTCGCCCCTGGCACGATCTTGAGCTCATGTTCCGACTTGAGACGCCGCGCGGCCGCCTCATTGAGCCGAAGAACCTCGGCGTCGTTCCCTCCGACGATGAGGAGGGTCGCCGCCTTGACCTCGGCGAGCCGATCAAGCGCCAAGTCCGGCCTCCCGCCGCGCGAGACGACGGCGAAGACTCCCCGGGGCTTCTCCGCGGCCGCTCTGATCGCGGCCGCGGCTCCCGTGCTCGCGCCGAAATAAGCGATGGGGGCCTCACGAAGGCGCTCCTGCCGGCGGGCCCACTCCCGGCAGCCGAGGAGCCGAGACGCAAGCAGAGGGATGTCGAACCGCAGCTTCGCCGTGACGTGGTCGAGGTCCTCCTCTTCCTCCGTGAGGAGGTCGACTAGCAACGTGGAGAGCCCCGCTTCCTGGAGGGCCACGGCAACGAACCGGTTTCTGGGACTCAGGCGGCTGCTGCCGCTGCCGTGGGCGAAGATGACGAGCCCCTTCGCCTCCGGGACCTCCGCGAGATCGCCCTTGAGCACGACGCCGCCGCAGGGAATATCGACAGCGCGCGTCCCATGAGACATGTTCAGACCCCGGCTCCTTGCGCGCTCATGCACGCGAGTCAATTGGGGCTAAGCGACCGCAGATAGGCTTCGATCATCGACGCAATTTTCTCGTGCTTGTCCCTTAATTCCGACAGGAACGATCCCATGGGAGCGTCGCGCCCTGCGCGTCCCCAGGCGGCATCCTCGCGCCGCAGCTTGCGGACCACGGCTTGATGGCCCTTGAGAAGAGCCCCCAGCTTCTGCCGCGTCGTGGAATTGGCGCCCAGCGCGTCCCCCCGGCTTGAGAAATTGAGAACATGATCGACGGTCCCCTCCCCTTCCGGAAGCCCGGCTCGATTCTCGATCTCGCGGACGGCACCGCTCAACATCTCGTTTTCCCATTCGAGAAAGCGCCGCAGCCCCGGTTCTTGCGGCGTCGTCGTTTGGTCCAGAACCCAAGCCAGCGCGCTGAGAGCATGCTCGTCCGCGAGAAGCCTCTCCAGGAAGCGCGCTTCCTCGTCGGAAAGCGATCCCTTGGCTCCCCTCTCCGCGACCGGAAGCGGGGAATTCTCGCCACTCGTCTTGATCTCCATAAGAATGTTTCGCCTAGGCGAAGGCCGGGCCGATAAACGATTGGCCGATCCCGGCCGCCGGCCGCCGGGCGATGCTCTTGAGCGACTCCTCGATGCGGGCAGGGCGCCCCCAGTCGCTCCATCGGACATTCGTCATCGGCAGGACGAGACTGCGGTGCGGGACGCGCTCGAGAAAGTCCCGGGAAAAGTCCGCGGGCTCGAGCGATTCGTAGACAAAGGGCGCGACGGCCGCTCCCCTGCCCATGGAGACGGCGACGCGAAGAAGATCGAAGCGCGCCACGACGTGAGGCAGGAAGACTCGCGCGATCTCCCAGAGCGTGCGGGCCTTCGCCGCGACGATCATGGTGTTCCAAAGCAAGCCGTCCTTGAAAAACTCCTCCGCCCGCGCGGCATCCGGCTTCTCTCGGAAAAAATTCACCGAGAACGCCTTGTCCGAGAGGGCGCTTCCCGCCTCGATCCATCCGTAGTCGGGCTCGGGCTCGTCCGGCACGGCCGCCAGCAAGACAAGCCTGTCGGGGTTGCGCAAGGCCGTCTCCAAGGCGTCCTTTAATATCTGGCGGACGACGCCCAGCGGTTCCATGAAATGGTCCGACGGCAGGATCAACACGCTGGCTTCGGGGTCGGCGGCCATGACGTGCGCCAGCCCCAAAAGGATGCCGGGGAGAGTCCCGCGATTGGCCAGTTGTTCGATCGCTTCTCCCGGGAGCCGCGTGCGGCCCAAAAAACGACGATGGCCGCGCCCGATCACCGTGACGACCTTGCTCCCGGCGACGACGCCCTGGAGCCGCTCGACGGTGTGCTCCAGCATAGTTTTCCCGCCGTTAAAGGAGCAGTATTGCTTCGGGATCGCCCTGCCCTGGCGCCTCTCTATGTAGGCCCGCAGCCTCTCTCCCTCTCCCCCGGCCAGCACCACCGCCCAACTCTCCGTTTTCAACATGAGA
>JAJYFI010000069.1 GCA_021790955.1 bacterium
TGTCCATCGTCCGCCGGATGATGCTTGCAGGCAGGTTTACAGAGTCTTGCCGACGTAATTGATGAGGTCCCTGACGCGGCAGGAATATCCCCACTCATTGTCGTACCATGCGGTAACCTTCACGAGGTCGCCGTCGATCACCTTGCAGAAGCCGGCATCAATAATGGACGAATTGGAGTTGCCGCGGAAGTCGATGGAAACCAAGTCGTCCTCCGAGAACTGAAGAATTCCCTTCAGCGGCCCTTCGGCAGCCTTTTTGAAGGCCGCGTTGAGTTCTTCGGTGGTGGTTGGCTTTTCGACCACGGCGACCAGATCGACCAGCGAAACGTTGGGCGTGGGCACGCGCATGGCATAGCCGTCAAGCTTGCCTTTGAGCTGCGGCAGCACCAATCCCACGGCCTTGGCGGCTCCGGTAGTGGTGGGGATGATGGAGAGCGCGGCCGCGCGGGCGCGGCGCAGGTCTTTGTGCGGCAAGTCGAGCAGCACTTGGTCGTTGGTGTAGGAGTGGACCGTCGTCATGTAGCCCGCGCTGATCTCGAAATTATCCAGCATGACCTTCGCCATCGGGGCCAGGCAGTTCGTGGTGCACGAGGCGTTCGAGACCACGGTGTGCTTCGACGGATCGAAGGTCTCCTCGTTAACGCCGAGCACGATCGTCGCGTCGGCCCCCTTCGCCGGCGCCGAGATGAGCACGAGCCGCGCCCCGGCCGCAAGATGCGCCCGCGCCTTTTCGGCGTCGGTGAAGCGGCCCGTGGACTCGATGACGAGGTCCGCCCCCATTTCGCGCCAGGGAAGCTTCGCGGGATCCTTTTCCGCGACGACCCGGATCTTGCGCCCGTCAATCGTGATCGATCCCTCGTCGAAGGAAACTTTCCCGGGGAAGATCCCGAAGGTAGAGTCGTACTTGAAAAGATGAGCCAACGTCGCCGCGCTGGTGAGATCATTGACGCAGACGAACTCGATCTCCGGCCGGTTGATCCCGGCCCTAAGCACCAGCCTCCCGATCCTGCCGAAACCGTTAATGCCGACTCGCACGCTCATGATGAGTATCCTCCTATTCCGATAGATTGCACGCCAACGGCCGCGCCCCGCATCATGACGGCCATGCGGAGTGAGGGCTCTTTTCTTGAATTTCCTTCGAGAGCCTCGCGGCGAAATTGTCTTCCTTGACGCCTTGAAACTGCCGGCCGTCCCTCAGGCGCACCGACAGCGTGCCCGAGGAAACGTCCTTGGGTCCCAGCACCACGACGTAAGGGATCTTCTCCAGGGTTGCCTCGCGGACTTTTTTGCCGACGGTCTCC
Source organism: bacterium (assembly GCA_021790955.1). Classification (GTDB taxonomy): domain Bacteria; phylum Elusimicrobiota; class Elusimicrobia; order UBA1565; family UBA9628; genus JAJZAK01. Next base: position 1,302 of record JAJYFI010000069.1, read on the forward strand.
GGCCTGGAGTCGAGCTCGGCGCGAAGCCCCGCGCGCGCGAGCCTCTCGACGAGGGCTTTCCCCTCGGGGACCTGCGCCTCGCTCAAGGTGAGGACGCGAGCCTGGACGGGCGCCAACCACAGCGGGAAAGCTCCGGCGTAGTGCTCGACCAAGATGCCGAAAAACCTCTCGACCGATCCCAGAAGCGCGCGGTGCACCATGACGGGACGGCGGCGCGCTCCGTCCGCGGCGATGTATTCGAGCCCAAACCGCGTCGGGAGATTGAAATCGAACTGGACGGTGGAGAGCTGCCAGGGACGGCCGATGGCGTCGATCACTTTGACGTCGATCTTGGGCCCGTAGAAGGCGGCCTCGCCGCGAATGACGCGGAAGGGGATCCCCCGAGCCTTGAGAACTTTCTCGAGGGCCCCCTGCGCCGACTCCCAATCCGCGGCTTCGCCGCTGTACTGCGAGGCGTTGGCGGAATCCCAGGTGGAAAGCTCGACCGCGAAGCGCTCGAAACCGAACGCCTTGAAGACGGCCAGCGCGAAGTCAAGGCATCCCTCGATCTCCGACTCGACCGACTCGGGGGCGCAAAAAATATGCGCATCGTCCTGCGTGAAGCCCCGCACCCGAAGGAGGCCATGAAGAACCCCGGAGCGCTCGTAACGATAGACCGTCCCTAATTCGCTGAAACGCAAGGGGAGATCACGGTAGCTTCTAAGCCGGCTTTGATAGATGAGGATATGAAAGGGGCAATTCATGGGCTTGAGCTGATAGGGGGTCTTCTCCAGCTCCAGCTCCGGGAACATGTTGGCGCGGAAAAACTTGGAGTGGCCCGAGGTCTCCCAGAGCTTCGACTGGGCGATGTGCGGCGTGTAGACCATCTCATAGCCACGACGCAGAGCTTCGCCGCGGAGCCAATCCTCGATGAGGAGCCGCACGCGGCCGCCCTTGGGATGCCAGAACACAAGCCCCGGGCCGGCGGCTTCCTCGACCGAGAAAAGCCCCAAGGCGGCGCCCAGCTTTCGATGGTCGCGCCGCGCGGCCTCTTCGAGCATTTTAAGGTGGTCGGCAAGCTCGACGGCGGTCGGCCAGGCCGTCCCGTAGATGCGTTGCAGCATGGGATTTTTTTCATCCCCGCGCCAATAGGCGCCGGCCACGCTCAAGAGCTTGAAGTGCTGGAGCTCTCCGGTGTCGCGGACGTGCCCGCCCCGGCACAGATCCGTGAACGTATCATGGGTGTAATGCGTGATCTTCTGGCCGCGAAGCCCCGAGAGAATCTCGATTTTGTAGTTTTCCCCCCGCTTCTCCCAATAACGCCTGGCGTCCTCGAAGGAGATCTCCTCTTCCTTAAAAGAATGCCGTCCCGCCGCGATCTCGCGCATGCGCGCCTCGATCTTCGGGAAATCGGCTTCCGTGAATCGATGCGGGCTGTCAAAATCGTAATAGAAGCCGTTTTCGATCGCGGGGCCTATCGTGATCTTGGTGCCAGGGAACAGCTCCTGCACGGCCTGCGCCATCATGTGAGCGCAGGAATGCCTCAGGGCGTTAAGATGTTCCTCTTTGGTTTGGGCGTGAACAGAAGCGGACATGAATGCTATGCAGGACAAGTGGTGCCCAGTGCAGGATTTGAACCTGCGACCTTTCCCATGTCAAGGGAACGCGCTACCACTGCGCCAACTGGGCTTGTGCGCCGGGACCTCGTGGCGACCGCGGCATTTTACAAAAATTTTCAGCAAAGAAAGGCCAGCGGCCATTTTCGCGAGGCCCATTGTTTTGCTATAAAGCTCCCGTGGCCATCACATCCCAGACCTCCAAAGCCCCGACGGATCCCTACCTCAAACTCGGCAAGGAACGCCTCCTGGGCATGCACCGGCTCATGGCGCGCGCCAGGGTGCTCGAGGAGCAGCTCATCAAGATGTCGAAGAGCGGCGAGGGATTCTTCTGGATCGGAGGCCCGGGCGAAGAAGCCTTTAATGTCCCCCTGGGCCTTCAGGTCCTCAAAGGCCGCGGCGTCGCCCATGACTATCTCCACCTCCATTATCGGTCGAGCGCGCTCCTCCTCTCGATGGGGGCGCCCATGATCGATTTCATCCGCCAGATGCGCGCCGCCGCGACCGACCCTTATTCCCGCGGACGCAATTTCGTCAACCACCTCAATATCCCGGAATGGAACGTCGTCCCGATGTGCCCTACGATCGAAGTCCAATATTCCATGGCGATCGGGACGGCGATCGCCCAGGCTCGGTCCGGAGGGCGCGGCATCACTCTCGTCAACGGCGGCGACGCGGGGACCGCGGAGGGCGACTTTCACTCATGCCTGGTCTGGGCGAACCGACCGGCGCTCCCGCTGCCGGTCCTCATGATCGTCGTCAACAACGGCTACGGCATCTCGACGCCGGCCGCCGGCCAACATGGCGAGAAGCACATTTCCGACTGGGCCAAGGTCTTCGACATGCCGGGCAGAACCGTGGACGGCAACGACCCCGTCGCCTCCTACTTCGCGATTTCCGAGGCCCTCGACTACTGCCGGTCCCAAAGGAGGCCTTATCTGATCGAGGCGCTCACAAGCCGGCTCTACGGACATTCCTCCTCCTCCGGGGCCAACCGCATCCCGGGCGAGTCCGACTGCATCACTCTGTTCGAGGAACAGCTCTTAAAGCGAGGCCTGGGCTCCCAGGAAGACGTCGACGCCGCTTGGAAAAACGCCCGAGCCGAATGCCTCGATGCGTATCAAAAGAGCAAATCCGAGCCCCAGCCCAAGCCCGAGGACATCTGGCCAGGGATGTTCTCAAGCGGATTGCCCGACTCGTACCCGACGAAGGGAGGCTCCTAAACAGCCATGGCGACGATGGCCCAGGCGATTCGTCTGGCGCTCCATTACGGGGAAGAGAATCTCGGGATCAAGGAGATTTTTGGAGAGGACGTCGGCCCCCCTTTGGGCGGCGTTTTTACCGTGACCCAAGGCCTCAAAACCGCTTGGAACTCCCCTCTCGATGAGCGCGGCATTGTCGGCGCCGCGATCGGGCTCGCCTGGGCGGGTTCCCGCCCCGTGGCCGAGGTTCAGTTCTCGGATTACATCTTCAACGCGATCGATCTTTTGAAGCTCGCGGCCAACTCCACATGGGCTTCCGCGGGGCGATTCAAGATGCCCCTCGTGATCATGACCCCTGTGGGCGCCGGCATCCACGGCTCCATGTATCATTCTCATTCCTTTGATTCCGTCGCGACAAAGCTGCATGGCATGAAGGTCGTCTGCCCGTCAAACCCGCTCGACGCCTACGGGCTGATGCTGGCGGCCGTCAAAGACGACGATCCCGTCCTCTATTTGAAGCCCAAGGCTCTTCTTCGCGTACGCGGCGAAAAACTCATCCCCGGGGAGCCCAGGGATTCCCGGGCCCTTGATGAAATGATCAACGCCCCCATCTCCAACCGCGAGAATTGGAAGCCTCGCTGGCCCCAGGTGGAGGACTACACGGTTCCCATCGGCCGGGCCCGCATCGCTCGGGAAGGGACGGACGCCACCATCGTAACGCATGGGCGCATGGTTCCCGTCGCCCTCGACGCCGCGGAGGCGGTCGCTTCCTCAGCCGGATTTCAAACAGAGGTCGTCGACCTGCGATCTCTTATCCCCTACGACTGGGAGTGCCTCAAGAGCTCGATCCGCAAGACGGGCCGGGTGCTTTTTCTCAACGAAGAGACCGAGATCACGAATTTTGGGGAGCATCTTTTCCGCCGGACGGTCGACGAGCTTTTCTACGAGATCAAGGTCCGTCCGCGGCTCCTGGCCGCGAAGGCCGTTCCGGGGATCGGCCTTTCCCCCGTGCTCGAGAACGCCACGGTGCCCCAGAAGTCCGACGTCGAGCGCGCCCTCCACGAGCTCTTGGCGGAAGCGGCCTGATTTCCGCTCAGGCAGTCGTCATCCATCATCCCAAAGGAAAAAATCCCATGAAAAAAATCAGCGCAGGACTCGCCCTGGCGGCGGCCCTTTCGGCCCCGGCCTTCGCCTCGCCCTACCCGAACCTCGACGCCGCCATTCGCCTCTGCCGGGAGGCGGAGCGGCATCTTCATGCGGCCCCGCCGCGCTTCGGCGGCCACAAGGGCCAAGCCCAGCAGCTCATCCACCAAGCGATCGAGCAGCTGCGCCAGGCGATCCAGTTCGCCAACCAGCATCGCCGCCAAGGGAAGAATCGCGGCAAAGCCAACGTCAACATCCAGGGCAGGCCCAACGGCGCCAATGTGGACGTCAACGTGCAGGGGCGCATTCCCTGACTTCAGGGCCCAAAAACTCACCCCCCGGCCCGCAGGCCTGGGGGTTTTGGGTGTCCGTGTTTCGCGTCCTTAATGCTTCACCCGGTGGATGCGCCGGCTGTTGCGGTTTTCCTCCCGGTTGAGCCGGCGGATCTGCCCGCGGGTCAGATGGCCGTTGTTGCCGTCGCGGCGCGCCATGCGGCGCTCCTGAGCGCGAATCATTCGATCCCGGCGATGCAACCGCCGAGCCTGCGCCCGCGACAACGTCCCGGTTTTTAGCCCTTGCTTGATGCGCCGGTTCTGAATGGCCAAGCGCCGGTTGACCTCGACGCGCCCCGGGTGAGTCTTCGCCCAGTTGCGCCGCGCCGGGGTTCTCGCCGAGGCGCTTCGAGCCGGCGGCGACGCCGACCCCGTCCGAGCCTGGTCCTGGGCGCGGGCCGAGGCCAAAAGGCCCAACGTCATCGAGAGCGCCGCTGTCACGACCATTTTCATCGCGTTGCCTCCGTTACTGTATCGGATGATTCCTGATCTCCCCTCGAGGGGAGCCGCCGAAAAGATAGCTGATCCAAAGGGAGGGGATCACCATTTGAAACCCCCCGCCGCTGAAGAAGATCTCGTGCGCCCGGGCGCCGAATCCCGCCAGGAGATTGGAGCCGACCTGGAAGTCCACCCCCGCGCCGCCGCTGATGCCCAACTCCGTCGCCGGCACCGAGGCGCCCGCCGGGAAACTCCCGCCCCCCGAGGAGGCATAGCCTACCTGCTCCAGGGAATAAAAACCCGCGCCGAGCAGGACGTAGGGGCGCCAGCGCACGGACGCCCCCGAGACATGGGTTTCTCCGAGCTTCAAGGTCGGAGCGAGGTTGAAGATCGAAAGGGAGTTGTTCCCGTGCGTCCCCGGAAAAGAAGTCTCGTTGCCGAGCTCCAATCCCCAAGCGGCCCAGTCGGTGGCCTGGTGTTCCGCCGCGAAGTCGATCCCGAAGGAGCCGTTTAAATTCTTGCTGTTGCCGCCGAAAGGAAGCGCATACCCGAAACCGAAATCCCCATCCCACGTCCCCGGCCGGCCCAGTTCCGCGGCATGAGACGGCCCGCACCCCCAGGCCACCAGGGCCAAGGACGCCGCGAAAACACGCTCTCGACGAAAAATCATGCGGGAAAGAGTATACAAGATTGGCTTCCGATCGCTCCCAGACGATATCGACGCAGAAGCCCGCTAAAAGCTCGATTGCTGGGCTTCTTGATATACTTCTGCATGCCTTCGCCGCTCCCCGCTCATGCTTCCGATCCTTTGCGGTTCAGCCTGCGCATCTACGGCGTTCTCGTCGAAGCGGGCCTTCTCCTCATGACCCGGAGCATTTTCCTTGGGCGCGAGTTCGTAAATTTTCCGGGGGGCGGAGTCGAGCTAGGGGAGGCCCCTTTGGCGGCCCTGAGACGCGAGTTCCTGGAGGAGACCGGACTGACGGTCAAGCCGCAACGCGTCCTCTACGCGAGCGAAGGCTTCCACCGCTCGACCCAGGTCCCGATGCAGATCGTGAGCGTCTACTGGCTCGTCACGCGCGGCCGCGGCGCGCTGAAGGCCGCAGGAAACGGCGAAGACGTCGTTTCTCTTTTCTGGGCTCCTCTTGGCAGGATCCCAACGCGCGAAATGTTCCCAGCGGACTTGGAATTTGTCCGCCGTCTGCCCCGGCTCCTTAAATAACGCCCAGCTCTCTTCCGACGAGACGGAATTTCTCAAGGGCCCGGTCCAAGTCCTCGGGGGAATGCCCCGCCGTGACGATGGTCCTAAGCCTCTCCTTGCCGCGGGCGACGATCGGGTAACCGATCGAGAGGGCGAACACCCCCTCCTCGAAGAGCCGTTCGCTCATGCGCCGCGCCTTCTCGGTATCCCCCACCATGACGGGAGTGATCGGGGTTTCGCTCAAGCCGGTGTTGAAGCCCAGCTTCCTGAGGCCTTCCTTAAAATGCCGGGCCCTATCCCATAGCGTCGCAAGCCGCTCGGGCTTGTTTTCCATCACGTCGAGGGCCTGCAGACACGTCGCGATGCCCGAGGGTGTTTGCCAGGTAGAAAAAACGAACGGACGTCCGGTCGCGCGCAGATAATCCGCGAGATCCCGGCTTCCCGCCGCGTAGCCCCCGACCGACGCGACGGCCTTCGACAGCGTTCCGATCTGCACCTGGATTCTTTTTGAAAGCCCGAA
>JAJYFI010000070.1 GCA_021790955.1 bacterium
GCCAGATGAACCGCCCCAGTCCCTTGCCGCCCCGGCGCATCTTGTACTGGGTGTCGGATGTGAAGAACGAATCAACGTTTTCTTCATTGAAGCCAATGCCATTGTCTGCGACCGAAAAGCTGTTCACTTCGGTATCGCCCTCGAAGCCGGGGAGGGCAGGATCGCGGATGGCGGCGATCTCTACGGCCGGTTTCTGGACCCGGTCACCGGCATCCTCGATTGCCTGGAAGGAATTGACGACCGCCTCGAACATGCGGATGGCCGACTCTGCCGTGCGTCCGAAAGAGCGCTCAAGCCACTCGGCGTGGGCGGCGCAGCGGTCCTCCAGGACGTCCTTGAGGTGAGCCGGCAGGACCTGGACGCTCATCTCCTCGGGCTCGGCGATGAAGCCGCAGCCGATATGGCCGGGATCGAGCAGGCCCGTGATGATGCACTCCCGGTGGAAGTCGGGCAAGGCGAGCGCGTTCATGACGCTGACCGCCGGCGCGAGAAAGAAGCCGGCCTCCGGGCATGTTGCGAGCATGCGCCGCCGGTTCTCGACGATGCTCATCCAGGACTGGTTTTTCCGTATATATTCGCCGCGACGGCCGGAGGCGTCAAGGCTCGCGGCCACGTGGACGTTCTGGAAGTCCTTCCAGACACGGTAGAAGTCCATGTCCTGATAGCGCGAAACCGAGAAGTTCGTGCTGTAGATGAGCTCGATATCAAAGCGCTTGAGCGCGACGAGCCGATCGAGGATGCGGCGGTGTTCCTCGGTCAGCAGCGGCTCGCCGCCGGTGAAATAGATCCGACGCAGCTCCGGGAGGAGGGGCTCGATTTGGCGCAGAAGCTTCTCCGGATCGTCCGTGGGAGTGATGAGAGGCGCCTCGGGAACATCGGTAGGGCCGCCCTCTCCGCGCCAATGAAGGGCGTCCGGGTACCAGGACGAACTGCGTTCCGGGCCACAGTAGCGGCATTTGTAGTTGCATAGATTGGAAAACCTGATGTTCAGGGCGGAGGGAGCGAAGCGATCAAGGCTGCCGTCCTTTCTCGTGGCAGACACGAAGGGCAAATGGGAGGCGTAGGCGTCGTTCGCCCGCATGCGCTCGCTTCGGCATCCCGAATTTTCAAGCCTGTAGCATCGGACGCAGAAGGGGACGCTCCGTCCCTCCAACATCGCAAGCCGCAGCGACCGGAAGCCCTCGGAATTCCAGATCTCGCTCAAGCTCGACCGCCGCAGGGAGCCCGGGGCGGCGTGGCCGCGGAGGGCATCGAAGAAGCAACAGGGGAAGACTTCTCCATTCGGGGCGATGTCAAGGGCGATCCAGGGCAGGATGCAGAAGGATCGGGAGCGTCCCGATTCGGGCGCGGATGGCGGCGTCATGGGATTATCCCCTGGCGGACTTTTGATCGGCGCGCGATCGGATGGCGAGTTCTCTAAGAATGGAAGCTCTCATTTGCGAGCAGCGCGCGTCGTCCGGAGAGACTTTCTTCGCCTCCTCCTCGGCCTGATCGAAGCGCCCGATCCGCATGTAGGATCGCGCGAGCTCAAGCCGCGCCCAGGAGTCATTCGGCTCGACCCGAACGAGCTTTTCGAATTCCTCGGCGACTTTGTCCCAGCGCTTCTGGAGGCGGTAGATCTCGATGAGATCGTAGCGGACGGTCTGCACCTCGGCGGCGGAGTCGACCGGCGAACGGGCGCTTGAGGCGTCTAAAATCCGGTTTTTCTCGGAGTCCAAATCGGCGGCCTCCAGGCGAAAATCATAGAGATCCCCTAGTTCGGGGAAAACGTCGAGAAGGCGCTCCCCCCGGAGCTCGTCCAATTTCCCCGTGACCTCCTTGAACTTGGGGATGAGGTGCGGACGATCGTCGCGCAGGACGGCCTTGGCGACGCCGAGGAAGCGCTCCTCGTCCTTGGATTGTCCGGCGCCGAAGCAGGGGCGGATCACGTCTTGGACATGCCGATCGTATTTTTTGGCGATCTCGGCTTTCAAGCGGGGGGGGAGAATGCTGACGTTGAGGAAATCCGGTCCCGTCAAAACGTCTAGGAGAAAATCGTCGCGCCCGATATAGCCTTTGCGGAGCCATTCCGCGTGGAAGTCGGGCACGTGCCAGGCGTTGATCGCCGAGACAGTGCAGGTGACCTGGAATCGGACTTTCGGGCAGATCTCTCGGATACGCTCGCGGTTTCTCTCGATTTGATCCCAGCGCTGCCCCTTTCTCAAATACTCGCCGCGCCGGCCCATCCCATCGAGGCTCGCGCAGACGTAGACGTCATCAAACTGGTTCCAAATATTGGCAACGTCCTTCTCCTTCAAATGAAGCATGGAGAAGTTGGTCGTGTAGTTGAGGCGCACGTGGAAAAGCTTCTTGGCCACCAAGCGTTCGAGGATCTCGTAGTGCTCCTCGATGATCAGCGGTTCCCCGCCGGCGAAGAAGATCTCCTCAAGCCCGCCCAAAAGAGGATCGATTTGATCGAAGAGGTCCTTCGAGGCGGGGAAGGGGCGCACGATTTCGTCCGGGACCGGCCAGAGGCCGAGGGCCTTGGCGTCCTCGTACCAGGAGCTGCTGAGCTTCGGCCAGCACATCCGGCACTTGAAATTGCAGGCGTTGGAGAGCCAGAGCGAAAAATGCCGCACGTCGCAGCCGGGGAGGCGCCCATCCGGGCTGGTGCCCTCCACGAGAGCGAAATCGTGGGCGTAGTTTTTGTTGCAGACCTGGCGGAAGCTCTCGATGCCGGCCTTTTCGAGTCGGTAGCAGTGACGGCACTCCAGCATCGGCTTTTCCGCCAGGAGGTTGAGCCGCAGCCGGAGCATCTCGGGCGAGTTCCAGATCGCCGCCAGGGGGGCGTCCCGGACGTTACCGACGCGTTCCGTGTCCATGAAAGGGTAGCAGGGACGGACGTCGCCGTTGGGGCGGATTTCCATGGTGACCCACGGGAACATGCAGAAGACGGGGGAGCGCTTGAGCAGATGCTCCTTGCGGTTCTCGGGCGGCGCTGTGAAGTCCTCGGGCATGAGGGCGGAGTGGTTGGCGGCGGCGAAAATGATAACTTAGCAAATATACTCCCGATGATTTGGGGACGAACGGCCCTGCCCGCGTGACAAATCGTTCTCGACCGTTGGCGCGTCGACGAATGAAACGATCGAATCTTTGGCGCGCGGCGCTGGTTTTGGGGTCCCTGGCTCTGATGGCCGCTATTTTGGCGGCGCTGGAGCTGGCGGCGCGACGATTCGGTGGCCCTGAAGCCAGATTCCCCCAATACGCCCAGTATCTCCAGGAAAGCTGGGGCCCTTTCTTCCGCGTGAAAAGGGACGGAGGGCAGGTGTTCGTGGAGCAAATTCCGCGCCACCCTTACGCCCCGCAACCGCCGCAGGTCTTCTTGCGAGCAAAATCGCCCAACACCCTCCGGATCATCCTCGTCGGCGAATCTTCCGCTCGCAACCTGGGAAAGAAACTCGCCAGTCTGGCCAAGGATTTCTCCGATCAAAAAACGATCGAGTTTTGGAACGCCGCCATGGGCGGTGACAGCCTGGAGCAGGTCGAAGCGCGCTTTGATGAAATCAAGCGATATGATCCGGATGCGGTCGTCGTCTTATTCGGAAATAACCTGCTCTACCGCCATGGTCCTCCGCCGATAGGAGTGTCACCCTGGGTGGTCAGGTTGGGGGGAAAGCTGAGGCTGCTGGGCTTCTTGCGGCGCAGGATGGCGGACCGTGACTTGACGGTCTATCGGCGGAAAGCTCCCAGGGTCAAGGCATTCGCTCGGTTTATTCGCCGCATCAAGGAAGACGCGAGGGAAAGGAAGTTTAAGCTGTTTCTTTGCACGGTTCCTTCTAATTTGTGGCGTCGTCCTCTTTTGGCGGAGGGGAAGCGAGAGGATCCGGCCTATCTCCGGGCAATCTTCGATTTTTGGCGCGGGAGGATCCAAGAGGCGATTAGAATTTTGCAGCGAGATGGGGCCGATACCGACCCTCGGCGGCTTTTCGCCCTGGGCGATTGGCTCTACGAAGAAGGGCGATACGCCGAAGCGCGGCGGTATTTAAAGATGGCCCGAGATGCGGGCGAGGACAATCGGGCGCCAGAAGCCCTCAATCGGCTCGTCCGCGCGCAAGCCGACGGTCGCGAGGCCATCCTCGTCGATCTGGAGCGTCTGATCGAGACCCGATCGCCGCATGGCATCCCCGGATGGACGAGTTTTTGGGACGCTCAACATACGCGATGGACCGAGCTTGAAGCGGCGGTTTTGCTGGAAACAATCGGGCGCGTATTCCATATCGAGTCCAATTCGCCTAAGCTTCTGAATGCCAACCGCCAAGGCCAAGATTACCGCTCATCGCTCCGGAGGGCCTGGGGGATGCGGAATCCCCACCGTCTTGATTTTGCCGACATCCCCTATTTAACGGTCCAAGGGGCGCCAGAGTCCCGCGCGGCGATCGAGGCGGGCGTCTCCGCGCTCGGGCTTTCGCCGCGGGAGCGATGCGAGGTCCTCTGGCAATCGGCCGAGGGCTTTTGGCGAGCCGGCCGGAAGGAGGATGCCTTGGCATTGCTGGATGAAGCGCAAAAACTCGATCCGCGCTCTGAAAGGCCAATGCGGCTCAGAGCGATGTTTTTCACCGCCCTGCGCCGGGATCGGGGGGCCCTCGCGCAGGCTCGCGATGCGCTGGCTATCGACCCGGACGACGCCCTGATGCGCTACTTCAGGGAGCGGCTGTTGGTTGGAATCGGCGCCCGGTGACGAGCCCTTGGCGGCGGAGAAAGTCAAGCAACGCCCGCGCGATAATGCGGCTTCCGGCGTCGTTGAAGTGGATAGCGTCGCCAAGCTTCCAGCGATAGCGCTCTCTCCCCGTTTTGGCGAAGACGGCGGATAAGTCGAGAAAAGGGACTCCATCTCGGCGCAAGAGCTCTGAGATGGAGCCCCACCCCGTCAGTTCGTCGTCGGTATAACGCTCCGGTGACTTGAGTCGAGGGAAGATCGCGGCGACGACGCGGATCGAACGGCTACGGGCGGCGGAAAGAATCTTCTCCAGGGCCGGGGCGCCGAAACGGAGACGGTCCTGGAAGGAGCCGCCTGAGACGCCTTTCCAGCGTTCCAAGAAGCTCATCGACATCCGGTAGAGGTAGGAGTGCGCATAGAGGAAGTTGTCGAGATAGAGTCCGCCGGGAAGATTGAAGGGCCTGTAGGAGAGGAGGCGTCCGTCTGAGGCTTTCAAGATGACGCGTGTGGGCTTCAAGTCGTTGAGCTCGAAACCGATGAGGACGATGTCGGGCTGAAAGAGCAGGGCTCGATTGGTGAACACTCGGGCATATTCCGCCAGTCCGAAGCCGCCGATCGACCAATTCCAAACGTCGTAGCGTCCCGGCGCGGCGCGCTCCAGCATTTCCCCGAGCATGTCCGGCCAACGTCCGTACATGCCGATCGAATCGGATAGAATGGCGATTCGAGTCGTTCCCAGGGCTTTCGCGGCGAGAGAATGCTCCCTGTCCCGCATGCCAAGCGAGTTCGTGAAAAGCCCGTTCCCAAGGGAGGTGCGCGAGCCGATCAGGTTGGGTATGAGTTCGTAAGGAAGGTCCTTGGACGGACGCCAAAGATCCATATTGGGCCATGCGTCGTAGGCAAAATGATGGAGGGCATAGCGATGGCCCGTTAGGGGAGGGGCCAGCAGTTCGCTCAGCGTTGCGGCGAGAGCCAGCGCCAGAGCGGCGATGAGCATTCTAATGAGGGCGCGGCGAAGCGTTGGCACGAATTAAAAGAGTCCGGCGAGTTCGGGAAAGATCTCGGGGAAATTCTCGCCGCGGGACCGGTCGAGCGCGCGCGTGATCTCGCGGAATTGATCCAGATGGTCCGACATGTCGCGGGCCATCATGAATTGAAGCATCCCCCTGAAGCGCGAAACCGTGCCCCCGACGGCCTCGCGCCCATGGCGCGACTCAAGGCGCTCGATCATCCTTTCGTAGCGCTCGAGCGCGGCGTCCTTGAGATGTCTTGGCAAAATCTGGATTCGGTGCTCGGCCGGGTCTCTCAGCGGCATGCCCGTGGGCTGGGCTGGGTCGACGAAGCCCTTCGCGACCCAGTCCTCGAAAAAATCGGGGAAATGCAGGACGTTCATGGCGGTGATGGCCGCATCGATCTCGAAGCGCGCGCGGGGGCAGTCCTCGAACATCCGCTCCCTGTTGGCGACGACTTGATCCCAATCGAGCCCCTTGCGGATGTACTCGCCTCGGCGTCCCGAAGCGTCAAGACTCGCGCAGACGCGGACGTCCTCGAAGCGGTCCCACAGCCGCATGACGTCGTCGTCCCTGAATCGCGTGACGGAGAAATTGGTGTTGTACCGGAGGCGCACATGGAACATCCTCCTCTCGATGAGAGCCTTCAGGACTTTATAGTGCTCCTCGGCCATCAAGGGTTCGCCGCCGGAAAAATAGATCTCCTCCACGGACGGCAGGGCTTGTTCAAGTTGGGCCCATAGCTCCGCCGGGTTCCGCGTCGGCGTCCTTAGGGCAGGAACCCGAGGATCGATCCATCCCAAGGCCACGGCTTCCTCATGCCAGCTCGTGCTGCGGCACGGGGTGCAGTATCGACAGCGCAGATTGCAGAGGTTTGAGAACTTGATGTCCCAAAAGGCGAGGTTCAGATTCTCCACCGTCCCGTCAGGCTTCGTTCTCTTGACCAAGTCGAAATGGTTGATGAATTTCTTGACGTCCCGCGCGGAGCACACCTCGCTGCGTTCCAATTCGTAGCACTGGGAGCAATTCGGGTTTTCCCTGCCCGCGAGCATGTCGAGCCTCAGCCGGCGCATTCCCTCCTGGTTCCAGATTTCGGCGAGGGTGCTTTCCCGCAGGTTCCCGATGTCGGCATGGGTCATGCAGCAGGTGCGGACGTTGCCGTCCGGCTCCACATTGAGCGAGACCCATGGGAGCATGCAGAATACCCTGGAATGGTGGAGCAGCGATTCTCTCAGGGGATCTTCGTGGCGCGTCGAAATGGTTCGGCTCCTCGCTTCAGGCTGTGGCGGCGGCCGCGCGGCCATCGCGTCGCTGTGATTGCTAATATATAAAAAGTCGGCCCACCATGAGGTCAAAGCCCTCGCCATCCAGAAGTAAATTAACGACGCCGCGAGAGTTCGGCGCGCAATGTCTCTGCTTCTTGATGCCGGCCCATCTTGTCATAAAGTTCGGCAAGTTCTTTGTAGAGACTGGCTAGCATTTCCCGGACGATGGCATCCGTTTTATATGCCTTTCTCGCCGACGCGATCAAGTCCCGGTAGAGGCGTCCGCTTTCGCGTTCGTGGCCAAGAATGACGCCGGCTCTCGCAAGATATTGGGAGTTGAATCCATAGCTGACGGTTCGATCGGTGTCGAGGGAGCGCGCGATTTTAGCATCGTGATACAATCGTTCGGCTTCCGCGAAATTCCCGGCTTGGCGCTCCAGCATCGCATGCAAGGCAAGGACTCCAAAACAGCAGTCTCTGGGGTGGCCCCCGTTCTTCGCGCAAAGGCGTTCTCCCGACAAAAAATAGTCACGCGCCTTGCCTAATTGGCCCATCCCTTGGGCCGTGGCGGCGGCGCGGGACAATACCATGAACCACGGCTCTGTTCCTAAAGTAGCGGCTTTGATGGCGGACTGAAAGGCCCGCAGCGCTCAGGCATGGTCGCCGCTTTGTTGAAGAGCGTCCCCACTA
>JAJYFI010000071.1:0-3229 GCA_021790955.1 bacterium
GGATGGGACCGTCGATTTCCCGATTCAAAACCCCTCCTTCAACTCCAGCTTCGATTGGGGGATCCAGATCGGCGGCGACGGCACCGCCAATATCGCGGACAAGTACCCTCTCATCCTCGGAGGCGCGTTCAACTTGGAGGGCTATGATGTCGGGCTCAATTACACGTGGCCCACTCCCCAATTCAACACCACGTTCACTCATCCCTACCCGACGACGTCGACCCAGGGCGGCTACGTCCTGCAGCCCTCGGGCGATTTTATCATCGGGGCCCCGCTGAAATTCTTCAGGGTTTACGGCGAGGCCGGCCTGACCCTCCCCACCCTCTTCTACAACTACGAATCCCACGGCTACAACGGCGCCTCCTACGGGACGGGATCCTCGATGAGCCTCGGGGGCGAGCTAGCCGTCGGAGCGCGATTCAACATCACGACCCATATGTACGCTTTCGCCGAGGACCGCTATTCGGGCATCTTCCTTCCGTTCGGGATCAAAGCCAGCCCCCAGTCCGGCTCAGGCGTTGACGTCCTCGATTCAACGCTCACGATCAAGTCCCTCAACGTCAACCACGCCGTCGTCGGCGTCGGCTTTCGATGGGGAAACCCGTCGTAAGCCGTTTTCTCCGAGGCGCTCTTCTCCTAGGCGCCTGCCTCGCCTTCGCCGACTGCGCCGAGCAGGGGGCCCTCACCGCGGCCTCCCACGCCATCGCCGAGAACGCCGCCTACAAGGACGCCCGGGAAGCCGACACGAGCACGGCCTGGCGCAACTACATCCAGCAATACCCCGAAGACCACGTCGGGGAGGCGCGCCGGAAGCTCGCGGAGGCCCTCTGGCGCGACGCCAAGGGACTCAACGCCGCCTCGGCCTACATCCAATTCATCCAGGAAAATCCCGACAGCCCCCGCGCCGACGAGGCCCGAGCCCAAGCGCGCCGGCTGCTCGCGGCCGGGCAGGGGACGGAAAAGGACTACGACGACTTCCTCTCCCTCCCCGGAAAAGGCCGCATCGCGGACGTGCTCCGCGGGCTCGAGGATATCCGGCGCCAAGCGGCGCTCAAGGCCGACTCCAAGGACGCCTATGAGATCTTCGCCGCTCAGTATCCACGCTCCCAGGGGACGACCGACGTCAGGGCGCTCCTCATCAAGCAGGAGTTCGCGGATGCCAAAGCGCTGGGGACCAGGCTTTCCCTCGGCTTCTTCGCCCGGCGCTTCCACGATTCCTCCCAGGCGGCCCAGGCCCGGGCCCTTCTCGACAAGCTTCCTCCCGCCGAGGACGTGGGAGACGCCGGGGCTTTCATCGGCGAGCTCCCCAAGATGCGCAAAGCATCGAGGGCGCTGCGCTGGCGGGAGTGCTTCGAGTCGCTGGCCAGGCGGGAAAAAGCCGTCGTCAATCCTTATGGACGCAAGGCCGAGAACATCCGGGGGTTGCTGCGCGACCTCGCCGCGACAAACGCGGAGCCAGACGACGTCTGCGCCCGATCGCCAGCCGTCCCCGCCTCGCGCCGCGCCCTCGTCGCCAAGGCGATCCGGGCGATGACCCTGTTGGCCCAGCGCCAATCCGAGATCGCCGAGCTCTCCGCCGCCCCCGACGCCATCGCCCAGAAGGCCCTGGATCTCCAGAGCCAGGCCGCCGCCCTGCGCGACAAGGCGGAATCGACCGATCTCGAGATGCAGGCCTTCGTGGGCTACAGCCCCGCGGACCCCGAAGACCCCAAGGCGGTCGCCTCCAAGATCGCCCGCGAGGCGATGCGCCGGATCAAGGGCGTCGCCCAGAGCGCCGGCGGCGCGAGCGCCTCCTCCGCGGAGGAGGCGGAATCGCTGCTCGATCTCATGGCCCGACAACAGGCCCTTTTAATCGAGATCATCGCCTCGAACGAGTCGGACGGCGCCGTCCAGGCGGCGAGGGAGGGCGAATGAGAAGACTTTGCGGTCGCGCGGCCCTCTCGGCGATCCTCCTCGCGGCGAGCGGGGCGCTCGCGCGATCGGCGCCGGCGTCCGCCGATTTCGCCCCCCTCGACGTCGCCGGCCTTCTCAGCCGGGCCAAGGAATACCGCCACCGCGCCTCACTCCTCCGGAAAATGATCGGCGCGCGCGAATCGAGCATCAACTCCTACCAGCAGCAGGCGGATGCCGCCATGCGGCAAGCGCGCCAAGACGCCGCGGCGCGGGCGACGGCGGCGGCCCAAGCCCAGGCCCAAGCCCAGAGCACGGACACGGGAGCGAACCTTCTCCTGGGCGTTCTGGGCAACATGCCCGGCGGAGGGCTCTTTAAAAACCAGATCGCCAACCAGGTGGTCCAGGGCGTGGTGAGCGGCGCTCAGAGCTCCGTCGACGTTCAAGCCGCCGCCGCCGCCCGCGCCGCCCAGGCGCAGAACGCGGCCGAGGATTCCCAGGCCGACGCGCAGGCCTCGAGCCTGGAGGTACGGGCGAAGGCCCTGGAAGGCGAGAAAAAGAAGCTCTCCTACACGGCCATGCGCTATGAGCAGCTGGCGGACGCCGACGAGCTCCTGGCCGCCGTCGAAACCCTGCGCCTCCAGGCAAAGCGCCTGGGGACGGTCGGCGCCAGCTTCGTGGACGTTCTCTCCCGGGACCGCCGCTTCCTCGCGCGCATGAGCCTCTGGTAAAATAACCGGAGCTTGAGACCCGACCCGCTGAAAGCTCTCCTGCGGACCGTGGCGTTCCTGCGCTCGCCCAAGGGATGCCCCTGGGACCGCCGCCAGACGCACCGCTCCCTCATCCCCTATTTGCGCGAGGAATCACGGGAGCTCGCCGAGGCCCTCGGCAAGGGAACGCCGCACGAGATCGAAGACGAGCTGGGCGACGTCCTCCTCCAAGTCCTTCTTCACGCCCAAATCGCCCAAGAGGCGGGGCTCTTCGGCATCGAGGACGTCGCGAGAAGCCTGCGTCTCAAGCTGCGACGCCGCCACCCCCATGTCTTCGGCCGGCGCCGCCTTCCGACCGCGAACGCGGTCATGCGCCACTGGGACGAGATCAAGGCAAAAGAGCGAATCCTGCGCGGGCGCGACGTCGAGCGCCGCGGGCTTACCGGCCCGACGGGTTCTCGACGAGGATCACGACCGCCGCGGCGATCCCGCCGTCGTGGCTGAGGCTGCATTCAAGCGCCGCCTCCGGACGCGAGGCGACGACGACGACCGGAGCCCCATCCTCGCGGTGGCTCACGGAGACATCCAGCCAGGGAAGCGCCGGCCCGAAAATTTTCTTGCAGGCCTCC
>JAJYFI010000071.1:3239-7633 GCA_021790955.1 bacterium
GGCGAAAACGCCCGCGAGCCTCTCCGCCGAGGCTCCCTGCATCTCCTCTCGATGGAAGACATTCCGCCGCGCGGCCTCGTCGAGGGCGCCCACGCGCTCGATGGCGACGACGTCCAAACCGACTTTCATAGGGCCGACACCGCCTCCTCGATCGCCCGGGCGGCCGCCTCGGGGACGAGGCCGCGCGGGAGCCTTCGCGGCTCCCCGAAGACGACGACGCTTTTCCCCCGCCTCTTTGGGAAGACAAAGCGCGGGTAGGGCATGATCTCGTGCATCCCCGAGATCCGCACGGGAACGACGGGGACGTCCAGTTCCCGCGCCAGCACCCCGACGCCGCTGAAGAAGGGCTGGAGGCGGCCGTCGGGGGTCCGCCCCCCTTCGGGGAAAATCAGAATGCTGAAGCCCTCGTCGACGAGGCGCCCCGTCGCCTCGAAGCCCCGCTCCATCCCGGCGGCCGGGCCGAAGGGATAGCATTGATAGAGAAAGCCGATCCCGAGCCCCATCAGCCGCCAGCCGGCGGCCTCGCAAAGCCCGGTCTTGGGCGGCAGGCCGAAGAAATCGGGGAGCGCGGGGATGGCGAGCCTGCGAAAGCGGCGGGGAAGCATGGATCGGATGATCGCGCCGTCATAGGCGCTCTCATGGTTGGCGACGAAAAGCGCCGGCGGCTCAAGGCTCTTGAGCCGCTCAAGGCCTTCGGCGCGGGGACGCGCCGCGAAATCGACGACGCGATCCGCCGCCGGGCGCAGCAGCGCCCCTCCAAGGCGGGCGGCGACCGAGAACTGCCAGCGAGGCAGGGGCCGGACGGCGGCTTTTTGGCTCGCGGCGACCATGGCCGAGAGCTGCTCGAAGCTCGTTCCGGCCGAGACGCTCATCTCCTCGATCACGACGCCCGTCTCCTCCTCGATCGCTGAAAGAAGCTCGATGCGCTTGAGGCTGTCCATGCCGAGCGAGGTGAGGGACGATTCCCGCCGGATGGGGCCCCCGCCCAGCACGCGGGCGACGATGCTCTCAAGCGGGCTTGCGTAGGCCGGCTGAGCCCGCGGCTTTTCGCCCCGGAGCAGCTCCTCCAGGCGCCGCCGGACCTCGAAGCGGCGGATCTTGCCCAAGGGCGTCTTCGGAAATTCCCCGAAAGGCCACGCGGACGCGCCGATGATCAACTGATGCGAGGCCAGCTTGGCGTTCGCCCGGCGCACGATCTCTTCCGTCGACGACGAATCTTGGAGGCGAAGAACGGCCCAAATCTTGTCCTGCCATTCGAGCACGCAGCTGTCCGCGACCCCCTCCTCGGCGTCGAGCACCCGCTCGATGTCATCGGGATAGACAATGAGGCCGCTCGTCGTTTTGATCATCTCCTTCTTGCGGCCTTTAAAGAAAAGATCCCGGCCCCTTCGCTCGACGACGTCCCCCGTGCCCAGCCAGCCCTCCTCGTTGTAGAGCTCCCGCGCCGTTTCGGGCCTGCGATAAT
This sequence comes from bacterium, assembly GCA_021790955.1. Taxonomy (GTDB): domain Bacteria; phylum Elusimicrobiota; class Elusimicrobia; order UBA1565; family UBA9628; genus JAJZAK01. The sequence goes on from JAJYFI010000071.1 coordinate 4,705, forward strand.
AGCCGGGAGTGACGACCGCCCCTTTCACGAGAAGCTCCCCGTCGGCCGCCAGCTTGACGTCGATGTTGGGGAGCGGCCTGCCGATGCTTCCCAAACGGGCACGGAACAGGGAGTTCACGCTGATAAGCGGCGAGGTCTCGGTCATGCCGTAGCCCTGGACGATGAGCACGCCCCGCCGCCGCCACCATCGCTCCAGCTCCACCGGAAGCGACGCCCCGCCGGAGCCGATCACCCTGAAGCGCCAACCGAGTGCCCGCCGGGGCGAAAGGCCGTTGCGCTCGCAGTAGGCGCGCAGCGCCTGCAGGGTGCCGGGGACGGCCACCATCCCGTGCGCCCGGCTCTCGCGGACGATCCTGGAGAGCCTCACGGGACGAAGGGAATCGGCGTAGACGACGGCGCAGCCGTTGGCCAGGGCGAAGAAAAGCGTCACCGTCTGCTCAAGCATGTGGCTCAGCGGCAGCGTCGAGACCAGCCTTAACGGCATGGGAAGAAAGACCGATCCTAAAAACCCCTCCAGGTCCGCCAGGAGATTGCCGTGAGTGAGCATGACGCCCTTGGGAAGGCCCGTCGTCCCCGAGGTATAGACGATTTCGGCCAGATCCGAGCGGGAGACGTCGGCGACGGGCTCCCGCAGGGGCGCGGTCTCCGAAAGAAGCGCCGGCAGATCCTCGAAAAGCGCCGTCCGCGGCGGGCGCTCGACGGGGCGGTCCGCCAGCAGAAGCCGCGGCTCGGTTTGCTCCAGAATGCGATCAAACATCTCCTCGGGGGTCCGAAGATCGAGCGGGACCGCGACGAAGCCCGATTGGAAACAGGCCGCCAAAGCGCCCGCCCAATAGGAGCTGTTGCGCCCCCATAGGACGACGCGATCCCCCTGGCGCACGCCCCAGTCCTTAAACAGCGACCGCAGGCGCCGGACCCGATCGCCGAAGACCGCGTAGCCGACCGGGTAGCGGCGATAGCGGGTCACGTCGACGAAAGCCAGGCGGGCCGGATGCCGGGCAAACGCCGTCTCGAGAAACCGGCCCATGTTCGAGACGTCCCGCGTCACGAGGCTCTCTCGATGCAGCCGGGCGTCTCGTTCGTCGGCGAATTGACGAGCTTGGAAACCTCGTAGGCCGCAAGCTCCTCCCCCGCCCAGGGGACGAGAATCCGATGGAGCTCCTCGGGCTCGGATTTGGAGTTGAGCCAGAGGCGCTCCGACTCGGAGTCAAGGATGACGGGCATGCGGTCGTGGATCGCGCGGATCGCCGGAGCCGCCGCGGCCGTGACGATCGCAAAGGACTTGATCTCCCCTCCGGCGGGCCCCTTCCAGAGATCCCACAGCCCCGCCATGGCGAAGGGCGCGCGGGTGCTCAGCGTGACGCGCATCGGGAACCGTCCCCGGCTTCCCGGAAGCCGGGCCCACTCGTAGAAGCCGTCCGCCAGCACGAGGCAGCGGCCGCTCTCAAACGGGCGCCGGAAGCTCGGCTTCTCCATCAGCGTCTCCGCCCGGGCGTTGATGAGCCGCCGCCCCACCGAGGCGTCCATGGACCACGAGGGAATGAGCCCCCAGCGCAGCATCTCCAGCCGCCGCCCCTCGCGCGAAAGCAGCACGACCGGGGCCTCCTGGGACGGCGCGATGTTGTAGCGGGGCTTGAGCGGGAACGCGGAGGGCTTAAAGCCGAAGCGCTCTTGAAGCGCCTCCGCGCTCGCGGTCTGGGAATAGCGCCCGCACATTCGGATAGTGTATCGTTTTCTCGATCCCATGGACGCGCACCGACGCGGCGCCCGGCAGCCGGAACGATTCGACCCGGCGAAGGCGGCGGCTCTCGACGATCCCGCGCGCTTTGCCTACCTGCCGGCCCAGGAGGTTCTCTCTCTCCTCGACGTCCCCCGGGGAGGCCTTTGGGTCGACTTCGGGACGGGCACCGGCGCCTATGCCCGCGCGATCGCTCGCCTGCGCCCCGACGCCGCCGTTGTCGCGTTGGACGAGCAGGCCGCCATGCTGGAATTCCTTAAAGCCGCCCTCAAGCGCGACGGGCCCGCCAACGTCACGCCCGTGCTGGCCGGGGAGGCGGAGCTGGCGTCCTTGAGAGGCCGCGCCGACCGCGCGCTCGCCCTCAACGTGCTCCATGAGATGGGGGATGCGTCGATCGAGGAGCTGGCCGCGCTCCTCAAGACGGGCGGGAAAGCGGTCTTCATCGACTGGAACGCCGCCGTCGATCGGCCGGTGGGGCCTCCCCGCGAGCACGTCTTCAGCGCGGCCGAGGGACGCTTGCGGCTGGAGCGCTCCGGCTGGGCCGTCCACGCCGAAAAGTCCTTTCCCTACCACTACGCGCTGGTCGTCTCCCGTCCGGGCTCTCCCAGGCCTTAGCTCGCGGCCGTCGGCCGGCGCCTGTTGGCGTAGTCGTAGAAAGCGCGCGCCAGGCCGGCGAGCCCTCCCCCCGCGAGCGCCCAATGGAAGGTCCGTCGCACGGCCCACTCGCGGCCGGGCAACGGGCGGAGCAAGCCCAACGCCAGCTCCCGCCTCATCGACCATCCCAGTGGGTCAGGTTGTCAACATCAATCTTCAGGTAGCAGCAGGGTCCCAACCTGTGGATGGTGTAGCCGCCTACTTGAACTTCGATCCAACGGTCTTCCAGGTGGTGGATTCCTCCGGAAATCCCACGACAACGAGCTCTATTCCACCGACCAACGCAACCACCGGCGCAAGCTCCGCGAAGTCCGATGACGGCTCATCAGACGACTCTGCCGAACACGTGACCACCTCCGTATCGGGCAAAGACGAAACAACTTCTTCAGCGGTCTCGGTTGCCGCTAAAAGCGACGACTGACACCTAGCACCGGGATGATGAATCTCTCAAAGGAGCAGCAGACAAGAGTTAGAAAGCTCGTTCCACTGGTCGTGCTGTACCCGCTCTCGACAGGGGTCGGCGTTGTCTCGACCATC
>JAJYFI010000072.1 GCA_021790955.1 bacterium
GGCATCCGTGAGACGAGATCCCCCTTGGCTCTCGCGGTGCGACGCGGAAATCCCTGGCCCTTCTGGACGCTCCTCACGTCGACCGCTTCCGCCCCCGAACTTTTCCTGGGCGTCTACGTTCCCAGAGTCCCCGCCGTCGAGCTCGTCTCCGTCGGCGCCGTCCCGAGAGGAGGGCCCGACGAAGCCTGGGAGAAAATCTCCCCCCTCCTCCCCCAGCCCCTGAGGGGCGCGGCGCCCGACCTCCTTCTCTCGGCTCCCTCGCCCGGCGCCCAGGGCCTTTCGGCGCTCCCCCCCGTCGCCTGCGCCGAATGGATGGAGCGGCGGGGGCGGGGCTTGGCTTTCCTGAAAGAGCTCTTCCGAGCGGCCGCGGCCGGAGACTGGGAAAGGATGCGCCTCGATTGGGAGCTCAGCCGCGTCCCCGCCGCGGACATCGCGGGCGCCTTCAAGCCTCCGTCCAGGATCGCGGGCCCATTCTACGCCGCCGTCCTTTCCCCCTCTTTCTGGAAGCCCGCGACGGGAGAGCCTCTTCTGGCCGAGGTCCTCAACGCCTCGGAATCCCCCGGCCTCGCCGCCCGCGTCACAAAAGTTCTAAGATTGCGGGGGGTCGACGTCGTCAACTTCGGCAACGCCTCCTCGACGGCGGCCGGCGCCGTCATCTACGATCGCGACGGCCGCATCGGGAACGCCCGCAGGGTCCAGGAAGCGCTGGAGGACCCCGACGCGAGAGTCGTGACGGAGCTTTGGGAACGGCCGTGGCTTGACGTCAGCTTGGTCCTCAAATAGAAGGAGAAGTCGGCTATGGAAATCGTGGAAGTTCTCAAGACGGCGACGGGGTTGGGAGCGAGCGACGTCCACATCGTCATCGGCAAGCCCCCGATGATGCGTCTCAACGGCTCGATCGCGGAAGTGCCGGGATTCCCCGTCATCAACGCGGAGCAATCCAAGTCCCTCATCTATTCCCTCCTCTATGACGAGCAGCGCGCGCGCTTCGAACAGACCCTCGAGCTCGACTGCTCGGCGGCGGTCGACAGCGTCGCCCGCTTCCGCATCAACGTCTTTTCCCAAAAAAACGGGGTCGAGGCCGTCCTGCGCGTCATCTCCTCCAAGATCCCGACTCCCGAGCAGCTGCGTCTCCCCCCGGCCGTCGTCAAGATCAGCGACCTGCCGCGCGGCCTAGTGCTCGTCACCGGCCCCACGGGCTCGGGGAAGTCCACAACGCTCGCCTGCCTCATCGACATGATCAACCGGAAGGAGGCCGGCCACATTCTCACCGTCGAGGATCCGATCGAGTACGTCTACGAGTCGAAAAAGAGCATCGTGCGCCAGCGCGAGGTGGGGCAGAACACGAAATCCTTCGGCGCGGCCCTGCGGGCGGCCCTGCGGGAGGACCCGGACGTCATTCTCGTGGGCGAGATGCGCGACCTGGAGACGATTTCCCTGGCGGTCACCGCCGCCGAGACGGGCCACCTCTGCTTCGGCACCCTCCACACGCAGGACGCGCCCTCGACCATCGACCGCGTCATCGACGTCTTCCCCCCCCACCAGCAAAGCCAGATCCGCGTCCAATTGGCGGGGACCCTTCAGGCGGTGGTCGCCCAGCTCCTGATCCCGCGCAAGGACGGCAAGGGCCGCGTCGCCGCGCGGGAGATCATGGTCTCGACTTCAGCCATCTCCAACCTCATCCGCGAGGGCAAGACCCACATGATCTACGGCGCGATCGACACTGGCGCCCAGCAAGGGATGATCTCCATGGACAAGGCCTTGGCCAATCTCTACAAAGAAGGGCTCATCACCGCCGAGGAAGCCCTTATCCGCGCCCACAACCAGGACGTCCTGCGCCGCCTGGCGGGCCTGAGCGTGGGGACCACCTAGTCGAATGAAGGCCGCATGGCGGACCGAGGCGATCGCGCTTGCCCGGACCCTTCACGACAAAAAAGGCTCCGAGATCGTCGTCCTCAATATCAAAAAGGAGAGCCCTCTGGCGGACTACCTCATCGCGACGACCGTGCTCTCAAGGCCCCACATGCGGACGCTCGAGGACGCCCTCGAGGAAAGCGCCAAGGAGATGGGGCTTCGTCCGCTGCACCGATCGAGGCCCGTGAGCGACCGCTGGCAGGTCCTCGACTTCGGCTCGATCATCGTCCATCTCATGAGCGAGGAGGCGCGCTCCTTCTACGCCGTTGAGAAACTCCACCCGGGCTCCAAGCGCCTGCGTTGGGAGCCCCGGCGCAAGATCCTCGACCATGCTCGCGTCTGACATGGTCGATCCGCTGCTCTCGACGGTCCACGACGCCCTGCTGGACCTGGCTCGCGGCTGGGCTCGGGAACGGGGCGCGGAGCTCCCCGTCGATCTCCCTCTCGCGGCCCCGCCGGCGCACATCCAGGCGGACGTCAGCCTTCCTTGGGCCCTGGGCCTGGCGAAATCGCTCAAGAAAAATCCCATGGACATCGCCAAGGGACTGGCGGAGCGATTCTCGACGCTCGACGATGTCGCCGCCGCCGAGGTCACGCCGCCCGGCTTCGTCAATATCCGGCTCAAGGACGCCGCGCTGCTTTCCGATCTGGCTCGCGGGATCGCGCGACGAGCGCCGCTCAAGCCCCGCAAGCGCAAACGCAAGATTCTCATCGAATTTGTCTCGGCCAACCCAACCGGCCCTCTGCACGCCGCCTCGGGCCGCGGGGCGACGCTGGGGGACGCCCTCGCCCGGATTCTTCGGGAGTTGGGCCATGAGGTCTCAACGGAGTACTACGTGAACGATTGCGGCCGCCAAGTGGGCCTCCTGGGGCTCTCCCTGGAGGCCCGCCGCGACGGCCAACCCGTTCCCGAGGACGGCTACCATGGAAGCTATCTCGAGAGCCTGGCGCGCGAGCTCCCGGCGGAAGCGAAACGGTGGAGCCCCGAGCGGCTCTCCTCCTACGCCGTGGACGCGCTTCTCAAGACCCATCAGGAGGACATGCGCGCCTTCGCCGTCCACTTCGACCGCTATTTTCGGGAGTCCGAGCTCCACTCCGGCCGCGCCCTCGGCAAGACCCTGGAGAGGCTCAAGAGCTTGGGCGCCGTCTACGAGAAAGAGGGCGCCGTGTGGTTCAAGCGCCCGGAGGAGGCGACGGCCGCGGAGGACGACAAGGACCGCGTGCTCGTGCGCGCCGACGGCCGGCCGACCTATTTTCTGGCGGATATCGCCTACCACGAGGACAAATACTCCCGCGATTTTCCCGAGTTGATCGACATCTGGGGGACGGACCATCATGGCTACGTTCCCCGGCTCAAGACCGCCCTCGAGGCCCTGGGACGCCGGCCGGAAAGCTTTCACGTCATCCTCCACCAGCTCATCCGCCTCATGCGCGGCTCGGAGACGGTCAAGATGTCGAAGCGCGCCGGCGAGTTCGTGCGCTTGAAGGACTTGGTGGACGAAGTGGGCAAGGACGCCTGCCGTTTCTTCTTCGCCATGAGATCCCCGGGCTCCCATCTGGTCTTCGACCTCGAACTCGCCAAGAAGCAGACGTCTGAAAATCCGGTCTACTACTGCCAATACGTCCACGCGCGAGTCTGCTCCATTTTCCGAGAAGCCGCGAAACGGGACTTCCCCGCCGCCCCCGAGGAGCTCGGCAGGGCGAGCCTCCAGCAACGCTCTCCTCTCGTGGCGGAGGAGCGGGACCTCCTTCTCAAGATCTCTTGGTTTCCGGAGACTCTCGCGGCCTGCGAGCGCGAACTCTCGCCGCATCCTCTGGCGACCTATCTCCTCGAGCTGGCCGGCCTCTTTCATCCCTTCTACGAGAGATGCAGGGTTCTTGACCCCTCCGATCCGGCCCGGACGTCGCTGCGGCTTTTACTCTGCGACGGGGTTCGGTCCACCATCGCCCGCGGCCTGGGGCTGCTTGGGGTCTCGGCGCCGGAGTCGATGTGACGGATGCCTTAGGGACCGGCACGGCCTTCGTCGCGGGGATGGCCTCTTTCCTTTCCCCTTGCGTCCTGCCGCTTCTGCCCGGATATGTTTCCTTCCTCTCCGGCGCTTCCATCGAGGAGCTGAGCGCCGACGACGGGGGGCGCCCCGCGATCATGCGCCGGGCGGTCCAAGGCGCCTTCGCGTTCATCGCGGGCTTCACGCTCGTCTTTACCCTGCTCGGCGCCTCGGCGACGGCGCTCGGGGAGATCGTCTCGGCTCACCGCCGCGTCCTGGAGACGGCCTCGGGTCTCGTCATGATCCTCCTGGGGCTCCATTTAAGCGGGATCGTTCCCATCCGCTGGCTCTATTACGAGAAACGTTTCTTGGGCCGCGCGACCTCGGGATCGAGCCTCGCCGCCTCCTTCGTGATGGGCCTTGCCTTCGCGTTCGGCTGGACGCCATGCATCGGGCCGATTCTCGCCGCGATCCTCGCCCTCGCCGCGACCGAGGAAACCGTGCGCCAAGGCGCCTGGCTTCTCGCGGTTTATTCCCTGGGATTGGGGCTGCCGTTTCTCCTCACCGCCCTCGGCCTGGGACGCGCACTCGAGTTCTTCGCGCGCTTCAAGCGCCTCCTCCGCGCGAGCGAAGTCGCGGCCGGCATCGTTCTCATGGCCGTGGGGGCGCTGGTCATGAGCCATCGCCTGGTCTTTCTCATGCGCTTCATGCCTAGGACGCTTTTCCGCTTCGCCCTATGACGGCCAAGCGCTTCGCCAGGGGAGCCGCGGCGCTCGCTGCCGCCCTCGGGATCTTCTATCTCGTCGCCAAAATCCCGGGGCTCTCCCCGTCCTCGCGCCCCCGCCCCGCGCCCGACTTCGCGCTTCCCGACCTCAAGGGAAAGCGCGAAAGCCTCTCCTCTTTCAAGGGGAAGCTCATCCTTCTCGACTTTTGGGCCACTTGGTGCGAGCCGTGCCGCGAGGAAATCCCCGAGCTCAAGAATCTCTACGCGAAGTATCGCGACCGCGGCTTCGTGATCGTGGGAGTCGCCCTTGATTTCGATGGGAAGGCCTCCGTCCTCCCCTTTGCGCGCAAGGCCGGGATCGGTTATCCGGTGCTGCTCGGCGAGGGTTTGGCTCCGGCGGGCTACAGCGTCTCGGGGATACCGACCGCTTACCTCATCGACCGCCAAGGCCTGATCGTTCACCGCTACGTCGGCCCCCAAACCTTTGAGGATTTCGCCCCTGACATCGAAAAATACCTGGCTCGCTAGTGTCGCCGCTTTGGCCGCCTTGGCCCCCGCGGCCCTAGGAAGCGACGTCCTTCCAAGCGGGGAGAGCCTGTTTCGGCCGCTCCTGGCCGATCCGCGACAGATACAGACCGAGGTGAGCTATTACCGATTCCAAGGCCACAACGCCGCGGACGCCGCCCTGGGCGGCGTCTTCGGCCTTCTGCGCCATGACTGGGGCTCCTGGGAAAGCCAATGGGACGTCGCCGGCATGGCCTACAGCCGCCTCTACATCAGCGGAAGCATCAACCGCTTCGAGACCGAAGATTTCTTCGCCGAGCTCCCGTGGGAGCTGAGGAACGGCAATTTCTCCGCGCGGCTCGCCCTCTACCACGAAAGCGCCCACCTGGGAGACGACTTCATCCGCGCCAACGGGGGCGCCCTGAACTCGCCCACGCTGCCGGGCCACCGCTTCAGCCAGGAAGCCTTTCAAGCCGTGTTCTCCGAGGATATTCCCTCGGTCCGCCTGCGCCTTTACGCCGGCGACCTTCAAATCCTGCACACGATCCCGGTGCTCCATCGTCAGATCATCCAATGGGGGGCCCAGGAGAAGAGCCCGGTCCTCTGGGAAGACTCCCGTTCGAGCCTCAACGCCTACATCGCCTGGGATTTCCAGTCCCGGGAATACAATCAATGGAACATCAACTCCTCCGGGGTTATGGGATTGATGTTGAAATCCCTGAAAACGGGGCGGGACGTGCGGTTTCAGTTGGGCTGGTTCGACGGGCATTCCCCCTACGGCCAGTTCATCCTCGGCCGCGAGCAGTATACCGATATCGGATTCGTGTTCGATTTCTAGCGCCGTGAGTCGAGGCGGCGTTCAGCCGCGTCTTATACCTCTTTTCCGCCACGAAGAGGTCGAACCAGGCGAGAAAGTTGAGAATCGTCCAGAGGGCGCGGCCGTGGTCACGCCTGCGGGAGAGGTGCTCATCCCACAGAGCCCGCACTCCGCGCCAGTCGAGGAAGCCGCTGCGGGACACCCTTTCCCTTGAAAAATAGCTCTCCGCCATGGGGCGGAGCTCCCCCGAAAGCCACTTGGAATACGGCAGCTCGAGCCCCATGTTGGAGCGGCGCAGGATCGCGGGGGGCAGCAGCCCGCGCATCGCCTCCTTCTGGAGGAGCCGCCCGCGCAGCCCGCGGACCTTCCAATCCATGGGGAGCCCGCAGGCGAACGCCACGAGATCCCGGTCCATATAGGGATAGCGGCCCTCGATCGAATGGGCCATCAGCATCCGGTCGTTTTTCACCATGAGGTCGCCTACGAAGTAGTAGCGGATGTCGATGAGGGAGAGCCTGGCCAAGTCGTGCTCGAAGTCGAGGGACGAGAACGCCTCCGCGAAGAGCCGGCCGGTGGGACGCATCCCGTCGCCGCAGGCCCAGATTCGGGCCTTGTCGGCGTCCGAGCAGGCGTGCCTCCAGTAGAGATGCGCCTCCGGCACGCTCAATTCCGCGCCCTCCGTGAACCTCTTCGACAGGAAGTCGACGCTCAGCTTCGAGTGGGAGACGGGCAGGCATGAGGCGGCCCGCCGCAAGAGCCGCCTCGCGGGCTCCGGCAGGCGCCGGTAGAGAAGGCGCATTCGCCACGCCCGATGCGTCTCGTAGGCGTTGAAAACTTCGTCGCCCCCCTCGCCGGAGAGCATGACGCGGACGTGCTTTTGGGCTTCCCTGGCGAGGAGAAAAAACGGGATCGCGGCCCCGTCCCCGCTGGGCTCGTCCTGGAAGGCCAGGTGCGATTCCAGATGTTCCGCGACGTCCTCGGGCCGCACGATGATCTCGTGGTGGACCGGGCCCGCGTAATCCACCATGATCTTCTGATAGCGCGACTCGTCGAAGCTCGGCTCGGGGATGCGAATCGAGAAGGTGTGCAGGCGCCGGGAGTCTCCCGACTCTTTCGCGAGCGCGAGCAGGCCGCTCGTGTCGAGACCCCCGGACAGCGCGAGCCCCACCGGGACGTCCGCGGCAAGGTTGCGGCGCAGGGACTGGCGCATCAGGTCCCGAAGGCGTGCGGCCGACTCCTCGAAGCCCTCCGAAAAATCCTGGGCGTAGCGAATCTCGGCGAAACGGCGCCTGGCCCAGACGCCCCTGGAGAGGTCCAGCTCCACGAGCTCTCCGCCCTCAAGCTCGTGGATATCCTCGAACGGCGTCCGCGCGCCCGGGATGTAGGCGAGGGAAAGGTAGTCCCAAAGCGCCATCCGGTCGAGGCGCTCCCCCAGCCCCGGGCATTCGAGAAGGGCCTTGATCTCCGATGCGAAGAGCAAACGCCCCCGCCGGACCGCGTAAAAGAGCGGCCTCAGCCCAAAAGGATCGCGGACGAGGTAGGCCTTCCGCGCC
>JAJYFI010000073.1 GCA_021790955.1 bacterium
TTCGAGCGCCTGCCGACGATCTTCGCGCACGGCGACTACGGCTTGAGCGGCAATACCCCGACCTCGAACACCTTCCCCACGGGAAGCGCGGGCGTCGATCTCTCCATGCCGCTTTTCGTGAGCGGGCGCATCGCGGGCCAAGTCCTCGTGGCCAAGCAGTCTCTCGAGGAGGAAAAAAGCAAGCTCGACGACATCCTCCTCCAGGTGGAGCAGGACGTCCGCAGCTCCTGGGACGAGTCGCGCGCGGCCGTCGAGCGCGTGACGGCGGCCGCCAAGGCGCGCGAGCTCTCCAAGGCCGAGGTGGCGCTCGCTCGCGACCGCTACGCCGCGGGAGTGGGCGACAACATCGAGGTCATCACGGCGCAGACGAGCCTCTCCGAGTCGGAGGCGCAGGAGCTCTCGGCTCTGGCCCGCTATCACGACTCCCGCGTGAACTTCGCCCAGGCGCTGGGAAAGATCAAGGATTTTAAGTACTAGCACTCGAGGAACTGCCAATGGAAAATCAGAATGAAGGGAAGGAGGCCGCTGGAACCGCGAAGGCCGTGAAGGGGCGCCGGGCGTGGATGGCTTTGGGCGGCGTCGTCCTTTCGGCCTTCGTCGTGGGCGGGATGTGGTACCTCCTCTACGCGCGCTGGCACGAGTCGACGGATGACGCCCAGATCGACGCCCACGTCGCGACCGTCGCGACCCGCGTCCCGGGCCAGGTCATCCGCGTCTATTTCGACAACAACCAGCGCGTCCAGAAGGGCGATATTCTCGTCGACCTCGACCCCACCGACTACCGGGTCGCCAGGGACCAGGCGAAAGCCGCGCTCGACGCGGCGGCGGCGCGCTCGGAGCGAGCGGCGCTTGACGAGCGGCGCTTGGCCGACCTCTACCGGAAAAAACAGATCTCAAAACAGCAGTTTGACCATGCGGTCCAGGACGCTCGCGCCGCGAAGGCGGACGCGGATCTCGCGCAATGGCGCTTGGATCAGGCCGAACTCAGCCTGTCTTACTGCCGCATCGTTTCTCCCGAGACCGGCAACGTCGACAAGCGCGCGGTCGAGGTCGGCAACTATGTTACGGCGGGCCAGGCCGTCATGGCTATTGTTCCCCACGAAGTCTGGGTAACCGCCAACTTCAAGGAAACGCAGCTGGGGATGATGCGTCCGGGCCAGCATGTCCGGATCTACGTCGACACCTACCCGGACCATGTTTTCCGCGGTCACGTCGACAGCTTCCAGCGCGGCACCGGCGCCGCCTTCAGCCTGATGCCGCCTGAAAACGCGACGGGCAACTTCGTCAAGGTCGTGCAGCGGGTCCCCGTCAAGATCGTCTTCGACTCGACCGACGGCTATTGGCTCGCGCCCGGCATGTCGGTCGAACCCGTCGTCGATCTCAAATACTCGTCCGCGGCGTCCACCGTCTCCCTCACCGGGCCGGGCATGCGCCCGGGGATGCTGTAGTTTCTAAGAAAGAGGAGGGGCGGATGCCGGACGGACATTCTCCGAACGAGTGGCGGCCGACGCACTCCCCGTGGCTTGTCGCCGTCTCCGTCTTGCTGGCGACGTTCATGGAGGTGCTCGACACCTCGATCGCCAACGTCGCTCTTCCCCACATCGCGGGCAGCCTTTCCGCCTCGGTCGACGAGGCCACCTGGGTGCTGACGAGCTACCTCGTCTCAAACGCCGTCATCCTTTCGTCGACGGGCTGGCTGTCGAGCTATTTCGGCCGCAAGCGCTATCTCGCCTTTTCCGTCGCGCTCTTCATTTTCTCCTCGGCGCTCTGCGGCATGGCGCAAAGCCTGCCCCAGCTCATCATCGCCCGCATTCTTCAAGGGATCGGCGGCGGCGGGCTCCAGCCCCTCTCCCAGGCCATCCTCCTGGAGAGCTTCCCGCCTTCCAAGCGCGGCGAGGCCATGGCGGCTTATGGGATGGGGATCGTCGTGGCGCCGATCTTAGGACCCATCCTCGGCGGCTGGATCACCGACAACTACACTTGGCGCTGGATTTTCTACATCAACATTCCGATCGGCCTGGCGGGGCTGATCATGCAGGAGATTTTCGTCGAGGATCCCCCGTACATCAAGGCGCATAAGGCGGAGACGATCGATTGGCAGGGATTCGGCTTCATGGCCCTCGGGATCGGCCTTTTGCAGGTGGTCCTCGACAAGGGGCAGGAAGCCGACTGGTTCGGCGCCCCCTGGATCGACTGGAGCGTCGCCGTCGCAGCCGTCAGCCTGATCGCCTGGGTGATCTGGGAGCTGACCCATGACGAGCCCATCGTGAACCTCCGGCTCTTGAAGGACCGCAATTTCGCGACCGCGACCGTCATGGTCGCCTTCCTGGGCGCCGTTCTCTACGGGACGACGGCGATGCTTCCGATCTTCATGCAGACTTTGATGGGCTACCCGGCCTTCCAGGCGGGCTACTCCATGATGCCGCGCGGCATCGGTTCTTTTTTCTCGATGCTGGTCGTGGGCCGGCTGATCCGTTTTATCGAGCCGAGGCTGTTGGCGGTGGCGGGGTTTGCCGGGGTAGGGGCAAGCTGCTGGGCTCTCAGCCAGATGAACCTGGACGTCGCGCAGTCGAACATCACGACGGCGCTCTTTTTCAACGGCTTTTCCATGGGGTTCATCTTCGTTCCCCTGACCGTCCTTTCCTACGCGACGCTTAAGCAGCGGCAGATTTTTCAGGCGACGGGACTCTACAATCTCCTTCGCAACATCGGCGCCTCGATCGGCATTTCCGCGATCGTCGCGATCCAGGACCGGGTCGCCCAGGAGCATCAAGTCGATCTCGCGGCGCATCTCACTCCGTTTAATGCCGCGTTCCAGAAGGCGCTGGCGGGCATCGCCGGGATGCTTCATGGCGCGGTCGGCGTCCATGCCGCGCGGCTCTCGGGGGCGATCCTCTACGACCAGCTGCTGCAGCAGGCGTCCCTGCTTTCCTTTATGGATTCCTTCCGACTGCTGGGGCTCATCAGCCTCTCCTGCCTGCCGCTCCTGGCGTTTTTCACCCGGCCCCAACACGGCCCCGGCCGCCCTTCGGCGCCGATGGACTGAACGCGGCAGTTACCGAATTTTTCCCGTCGCGATACCCTCTTTGAATTGATCGCGGGCTCTTCCCGTGCTACACAAGGGGCATGGATTCGGATGCCCGTGAAGGCGAGGAGGGATCGATGAAAGAACTGAGAGCGCATGTGATCACGATCCGGAAGAGGCAGGTCCTGGGCGCGGCGATCCTCGTGTCGATCGCGCTTCCTTGCGGTGCTGCGGAACCGGACGCCAACGCGGCGACGCGGGCGCGGGCCATGGCTGTTTTTGAGAGGCTTCAAGGCGCGCTGCGCCCCGTGCGCCAGGTTTCCGCAGCGAAGCCTCGCCGGACTGCGGCGTCGGCCAAACCTTCCGTGAACACGCTCTCGGCCCTTCCGAAGCTCATGGGCGGCGCCGCCGTGAAGGCCGCTCAATCTGCGCGGGCCTTGATCGTTCCGCCGCTTCGCAGCGTCGTTTCAAAGCCGTACGCGGCGATCGGGGGCTTCGCCCCGATGTCGGCCCCGGCTGACCGCGTGGCCAACTACGCCCAGGCTTTAGAGGGGATCGCATCGGTGCCGTCTCTTTTTGGAGATCTTTCCTCGGTGGACGCGATCGAGGCGGGCGCGGAGTCGGGCAGCCGGTTGGGGACGGCGCTGGACGCCCTGGGGCCGATCGGGGTCGCCGCCGGCGCCCTGGGCGGCTACGAAACCGGGGGCGTCAAGGGCGCGCTTTTTAACGTGGCCGTGGGCGGCAGCCAGTATGGGGCGGTCGAGGGAATCGAGGCGGCGGGCCTCGACGCGAGCGGCCCCGAAACCTTCGGCATCGGCGTCGCGGTCGGAACGGGCGTCGATTTCGGCCTGCGCATGAGCCAATGCGGCGCGACCTGGGCCTGCGTGCGGAGCTGCGGCGCCCAGGCCATCAACGACCAGATTCAGCCCTATGTCGCCGCCGGCCAGCTGATCTACAGCGCGGACCCGCAGGGCTTTAACGCCGCCGGCCGGGACTTGGCCTCGGCCGGCCAAAGCGTCGCGAACACGGCCCTGTCGACCGGCCAGAACGCCGTGGCGGCTCTTGGCCAGGCCGCCGGGGGGGCCGTCGCGTCGCTCGGCTCCTTGTTCGGTTTGTAATTTGTAAGGTAAAATCCCAACATGGCGGGCGAGCTTGCGTCGCCGTTTGGGCCTAGGCTCGCCTAGAGTCGCAACGGTTCTCGGCCCGAGTGAAATTCCTCATCGTCGACGACAGCGAGGCGGCGCGTTTCATGCTCAAAAGCATGCTCGAGACGCTCGGCCACTCGGTCATCGGGGAGGCGGGCACGGCCGAGGACGCCATGGCGGCCTACGACAAGGTCAAGCCCGAGGCGGTGACGCTGGATCTCTCTCTTGCCCGCGGCAACGGCCTTGAGGTATTGAAGGGCCTGCGCGGCAAGGGGGCGACGGCCCAGATCCTCGTCATCTCGGGGAATTCCCAAAAGAGGGTCCAGGAGGAGCTCGCCGCCCAGGGCGCCTCGGGATTCCTTTGCAAGCCCTTCAATCTCGAGGAGCTGGCGGCGGCCCTCAAAGGACTTAGATGAATTCGGCCGAGGACATCTCTCCCAAGCTCCTCAAGATCCTCGAGACGGGGGTCGACCGCGGGGCCGAGCGCTTGGCCAAGATTTCGCGGACGAATTGGATCATCCAGACCGTCTCGGTGCGCCTGGCCCAGATGAACCGGATCGCGGCGATGGCGCAAGCCGACGGCCAGGACTACGGGGTGTTTCTCTCCATGGACGGCGGCGGCTTTCTTGTCGTCTTCCCGGAGGCGGAGGCGAAGTCGATGGCCTCGGCGTTTCTGACTCAAACGGAATGGGAGAAGCCCGGCGCCCGCATGGAGGAGTTGGCCCTTTCCGAGATCGCCAACGTCATCGCCAACGCCATCGCCGATCTTCTGGCGGACGCCTGCGGCCGCGCGGTGTTCCTCGGCGCTCCGGTGACCGAGAAGAAAAAGGCCGTCGAACTCCTGGAGGAGCTCCCCCGGAAGTTCCCGCCGGATTCCGGCGCGCAGACGCTGCTCGTCTACGCGCACATGTCGTCGTCGTCCTTGTCCGCGGACTGCATGGTCGCGATCATTCTCGACGAGGACTGGCAGAGGGCGCTCCTCAAGGCCGTCGAGGCATAGCATAGATAGGGAGAAAAGGAGAACAGCATGATATCCTCGGTTTTGGTGGCTGCCGTCGTGATCCTGGTCTTGTCGATCCGGATCGTCAATGAATACGACCGTCTGGTCGTCTTCTTCCTGGGGAGGCTGCGGGGGGTGAGGGGGCCGGGCCCCGTGATCGTCATCCCGGGGCTCATGACCGCCCAGAAGGTGAGCCTGCGCATCCTGGTCCACGACGTCCCACCGCAGGACATCATCACGAAGGACAACATCTCGATCAAGGTGAACGCCGTCGTCTATTTCCGGGTGATCGACCCCGGCAAGGCCGTCGTCCAGGTGCAGGACTTTTTCTACGCGACGAGCCAGCTCTCCCAGACGACGCTGCGCAGCGTGCTGGGCAAGATGGAACTGGACGACCTCCTCTCCAACCGCGACAAGATCAACGCCGAGCTCCAGCAGATCCTCGACACCCATACCGAGCCTTGGGGGATCAAGGTCGCGAACGTCGAGGTGAAAAACGTCGACCTCCCGCAGGACATGCTGCGCGCGATCGCTCGCCAGGCGGAGGCCGAGCGGGAGCGGCGGGCGAAGGTCATCCACGCCGAAGGCGAGCTGCAGGCGTCCGAGAAGCTCGGTCAGGCCGCGGCGGTGCTCTCGGCCCACCCCACGTCCATCCAGCTGCGCTACCTGCAGACCCTTTCCGAGATCGCCTCCGAGAAGAACTCGACGACGCTATTTCCCATTCCGATCGACCTTATCTCGATGTTCCTCAACAAGAAGTAAATAAAGGGGTCAGGTCTGGACATTGGACACTCAAGCCTCGCCGCCATCGGTTGATCTCGAATGTCCAATGTCCAGACCTGACCCCCTAGGCCTCTACGTCCACATCCCCTACTGCCGCGTCAAATGCCACTACTGCGATTTCGCGGCGTTCTCGGGGCAGAAGCGCTCGGCCGGCCGCTACCTCAAGGCCTTGGAGCGCGAGGCCGCCTTCTGGGCGGGAAGCGTTCCCGAGACGCTCTACATCGGCGGCGGGACTCCCTCCGAGCTCGATAGGGACCAGATCGCCGAGCTTCTCGCCCTCATCCGCCGCAGCTTCCCGGACTCGCGCTACAGGGAGGCCAGTTTCGAGGCCAATCCGGAGAGCCTCGACCCCGCGAAGATCGCCCTTGTGCGGGACGCGGGCGTCACGCGGCTGAGCCTGGGGCTCCAGACGCCCGACGACGCGCTTTTGAAGTCGATCGGCCGCGTTCACACGGCGGCGGATTTTCGAAGGGTTTTCGCGCAGGCGCGGCGGGCGGGGCTTGCCCTCTCGGTCGATCTCATGTACGGCCTTCCAGGCCAGAGCTTCGCGGGCTTCCTGGGCGGCCTTCGCGAGGCGCTGGCGCTGGAGCCCGAGCATCTCTCCCTCTACGGCCTTCAGGTCGAGGACCGGACGTTGTTTTCAAGGCGCGGCGTCGAGCCCGACGAGGAGATCTGCCGGAGGATGTTCGAAGAGGCGATCGCAGCCTTGAGCGCCGCGGGCTACGAGCACTATGAGATCTAGAACTTCGCCAAGCCGGGCCATCAGTCCCTTCATAACAGGATCTATTGGCGCAACGGGGAATACATCGGCCTTGGCTGCGGGGCGGCCTCCTACCGGGCGGGGCGGCGCGCCGCCAACCACGATCGCCTCATCCCGTATCTCGATGCTGTCGAGTCGGGCTCGCGCCCGGAGGCCTTCTCCGAAGAGCTCTCCGGCAAAGACAAGCTGGGCGAGACCGCGATGCTGGGACTGCGGCTCGTGGCGGAAGGGGTGCCTGTCGCGGGGGAGATGGGGGAGGCCTTCGCGCCCTCGTGGCGGTATCTTGAGGCGCAGGGCCTTATCCGGCTGGCGGCGGGCCGGGCGAAGCTCACGCGCGAGGGCGTCTTCCTCGCCAACCGCGCTTTCTCCGAGTTCGTCCCTCCTTTCCGAGTGTCCAATGTCCAGACCTGACCCCCTCTCCAAAACTTACGATCCGAAGCCGGTCGAGGAGAAAAGGATCGCGCTGTGGGAGTCCGCCCAAGCTCCCGGCGCCAAGGCCGCCAAGGGGCGCTTCGTCGTCGTTATCCCGCCTCCCAACGTCACGGGGGCGCTCCATCTGGGCCACGCCCTCAACCTCTCCGTCCAGGACGTGCTCGTGCGCTGGCGGAGGCTCCACGGCGACCGGACGGTCTGGGTCCCGGGCGCCGACCATG
>JAJYFI010000074.1 GCA_021790955.1 bacterium
GTGATCTTGGTGGCGAGGAAGGCGTTGGTGGCGTATTTGATCAGTTCCGCGGTGCGCCGCGCGGTGAACATCAGCGGCGCCTGGTTGAGCGACAACGGCCGGTAGATATCGCCGAGCACCTTGCGGCCGCGCTCGTCTGTCGTGCCGACCACGACGCGGTCGGGCTTGAGAAAATCCTCGACGGCGGAGCCCTCGCTCAAGAACTCGGGGGTGGAGACCACGTCGTAGGGGACGCGCCTCTTGTTCCAGCGCTCGACCGTGCGCTTGACCCAATGGCAGGTCTCGACGGGGACCGTGGATTTCTCCGCGATCACGAGATAGTCCTCCATGTGGCGGGCGATTTCCTCGGTCACGTGCTCGACGGCCGAGAGGTCCGCGGAGCCGTCGGGACGCGGTGGGGTGCCGACGGCGATGAAGACGACCTGGACCCGCCCCGAGGGCAGCCGCAGGCCGTCCTTGACCTTGTGGACGAAGCGCAGGAGCTTTTTCTTGACGGCGCGCGAGAAAATCTCCGGGAGGCCCGGCTCGTAGATCGGGACCGCGCCTCGGCGCAGAGCCTGGAGCTTTTTGGCGTCGGATTCGACCAGGACGACTTCGTGGCCGAGAGAGGCCAGGCACGAGCCCGTCACGAGCCCGACGTAGCCGGCGCCGACGACGCAGATCCGCAAGGGGAGTTATTCCTTGGCGATCACGGCTGGAAGTTCAGGGCGGCCCCGAGGCCGACGAAATTCTGGTCCGGCTGTCCGATCTGGACGTAGCGCTCGTAGTAGGCGCGGAAGCTCAGCATCATCAGGTTGACCGAGCAGCCCGCCGTGTAGGCGCCCGAGGGGCGTTCCCCCGCGTCGAAGGTCGTGTGGGCGTAGTCGATATAGGGCGTGACGTAGGGGATCATCCCCATGGAGAGCTTGAAGTTGGCCGAAACCTCCGGAAATCCCTGGATCTCCTGGTTGACGCCCGGGAGGACTTCGACCGAGAGCGGCTGGAGGCCCTTGTCGGCGAGGTTGCCGCTGTAGATGGACTTCGTGAGGTCGACGCTGAGGAGGTTGTCGAAGAAGGCGGCGGAGGCGTCGGCGCGCAGGTTTGTCTGGCCGATAGCCTCGCTTCCCGTCGACGGGCTTCCGAAGCCGCCGACGTCCGCCTTGTGGCCGATATAGCCGATGCCCGCGCCGACGAGAAAGCCGGAGAGTCCCGCGGGGGGAGGGGTCCAGCCCCAGGGCTGCCAAGCGGCGCTGGCGTCGTGGTATTGCTGGAGGCGCTGGACCTTGCCCGTTCCCGGGAAGAATCCCAGGACGCCGTGCACGCCGAGGAAGCGGTTGCTGTAATGGTCGCCCGAGGGCTGCGGGGTGTAGCCGCCATGGATGCTCAGGCCGAACTTGGAGGTGTCGTAAGCCGCGCGCAGGGCGTAGGTCTTGTATTCGACGTCCCCGCTCAGGTCGGAGTGATAATCATAGTAGCTGGGCGTCACGTGGAAGGCGCCGCCGAAGTCGACGGAAGCGTCCGTTCCTTCATAGGAGTCGCTTCCCATCGTCTGGCTGATGTCGGGGTTGATGTAGAAGGCGCGGGCCGGCGCCGCCAAGACCGCCGAGAGAACGACGCCCGCGAGGGACGCGCCGTAGGGAACGGCGATTCGCCGCGATTTCGCGATAATCATTTGAGAATCATACATTATCGCGCGCGCCCATATCGTGGAAACACGCATGGCGTCCCCCTCATTTATTCGTAGAATACCGCGGTTCTTCATGATCGAAGGCGTAAACCATGGAACGAAACCAGAAGCTGACGGCGCTCATCGAAGGCTCCCGGGCCGCGGTCGGCGTCGTGGGGCTGGGCTACGTGGGACTGCCCCTCGCGGCGGCCTTCGCCGAGCGGGGATTCCCCGTGACGGCCTTCGAATCGGATCCGGCCCGCGCGGCGGCGCTTAAGTCCGGCCGCTCCTACGTTCCCGACGTCCCCGCGTCCCTGCTCCGGTCGATCGCGAAGGCGGGAACCCTGCGCGTCGCGAAGGGTCCGGCCGATTATGCCCGCCAGGACGTCCTCGTGTTCTGCGTCCAGACTCCCTGGCGCAAGACCCAGGAGCCCGACATGGGCCCGCTCGTCCAGGCCGCCTCCGCGGCGGCCAAGAGCCTCAAGCGCGGCTCGCTCGTGATCGTCGAGAGCACGACCTGGCCCGGGGCGACCGAGGAGATCTTAAAGCCCGTCCTCGAGAAGTCGGGGCTCAAGGCCGGAAAGGATTTCCACCTCGCCTTTTCCCCGGAGAGAATCGACCCTGGGAATCCCCGCTTCGGCCTCGCGAACACCCCCAAGGTGGTGGGGGGGCTTGACGCCGAGGCGACGAGGCTCGCCTGCGCGCTTTACTCCCGAATCGTCGAGCGGGTCGTGCCCGTGTCCTCCGCGAGGGCGGCGGAGCTCGTCAAGCTTCTCGAGAACTCCTTCCGAGCGGTCAACATCGCCCTCGTGGGCGAGATCGCGCGGATCTGCCGCGCCCTCGGGCTCGACGTCTGGGAGGTGATCGACGCCGCCGCCACGAAGCCCTTCGGCTTCATGCCTTTCTATCCGGGCCCCGGCCTCGGCGGCCACTGCATCCCCAAGGATCCCAAGCTGCTCGCCTGGAAGATGAAGAGCCTCAACTTCGAGGCGCGCATGATCGATCTCGCCTCCGCCATCAACGCGTCCATGCCGCAATATGCCGTGGACAGGCTGGCCGAGGCCCTCAACGAGTCCAAAAAGGCCTTGAAGGGGAGCCGCATTTTGATTTTGGGCGTCGCCTACAAGCCCGGGGTGCCGGATGTCCGGGAATCCCCGGCCGTCGACGTCATGACGCTCCTCTTGCGCGCGGGGGCGAAGGTCTCGTATCACGACCCTTACGTCGCGGAGATCGAGGCCGGCGGGCGCACGATGGAAAGCTCCCCGCTTGGCGCCGCGATTCTTTCCCGGGCGGATGCGGTCGCGATCCTCACCGCGCATCCCGGCATGGACTACGATCTCGTCTTCAAGCGCGCCAAGATCGTCTTCGACGCCCGCAATGCGCTTTCGAAAAAGAAGCGCCCGGGCCTTTACAGGCTGTGAGCGACCTCCTGGATCGTATCCGGCGGGCGCGGCGGGAGCGCGCCCTGGAGGAGCTCCTGCCCCTCTTGATCGAGCGCGCCGTGCCGGAATCCGAGCGCGCGGAGGCGCTGGCCGAGGCGAGGGCGCTCGTCGCGGAGAGCCGCTCCGCCGGTTCGATCCGGGCGACGGAGGCGCCGCGGGGGCTTCCGGCGGTCCTTCAGTCGATGGCCGAGGGCGTCATGGTGGTCGACGAGCAGGGCCATATCCTTCTTCTGGACGCGGCGCCCGAGGCCCCGTTTCCCGCCGCCGAGCCGACGCAAGCCGACGGCGGCGTCCAGGCGCAGGGCCAAGAGGAGCTCGCCCATCTCGAGCGCGACTTCGTCGCGCGCGTGACCCATGATCTGCGGGCGCCCCTGACCTCCATCCGCGCGGCGCTCGAGATCCTGGAGGGGGAGCGCAAGGAGTCCCTTTCGGAGGCGGAAAAGAGGCTCTTGGACACCGCGCTCGGCAACGCCGACCGGCTGGCCTCGATGATCAACACCATCCTCGACTTCTCGAAGATCGCGGAGGGCCAGATGGCGGTCCATCCCGGCAAGGAGGACGCGGACGCGATCGCCCGCGAGGCTCGGGAATGCCTGGCTCCGTGGGCGAAGAAAAAGAGGATCGAGATCAAGCTGTCGGCCGCCGAGGCCCTGGCGCCCGTCGCCGCGGACAGGCTCCGGGTCGTCCAGGTCCTCGTCAACCTCATTTCCAACGCCATCAAATTCACGCCCGTGGGCGGGACGATCACGGTCTCGGTCGGGCCGGACCCCAGGGGAAAGGCCTCGGCCGCGGTCTTCTCCGTTTCCGACACCGGCCCGGGCGTCCCCAAGGAGAGCCTCGGGAAGCTCTTTGAGAAGTTCTCGCAGGCGCCCAGCCCCCACGAGGCCGCCGGCACGGGCCTGGGCCTGGCGATCTCGAAGGCGCTTGTTCACCTTCACGGAGGCCGCATCTGGGCGGAGAGCGAGGAGGGGCGCGGCGCCGTCTTTTCCTTCACCATCCCCTTCTGGACGGGCCTCCCCGCCGTCCGGCCGGCGCCGCCGTCCGCGCCGAAGCCTTGGTGGCGGCGGGCGCTCCGCTTCCTCCGCTAAAACTGCCGGGCGAGCACGTAGGCTCCGACTTCGTCCGCGCCCGATTTCTTGAGGGTCCGGGCGCACTCCTCGAGCGAAGAGGTCGAGGTCGCGACGTCGTCGACGATCAGGAATCGCCGTCCTCGGATCGCGTCCTCGGGCAGAGCCGGCTCGAAGGCGCCCAAGACGGCCCGGGACCTCTCCTCTCGGGAGAGGCTCACGAGCGGCATCGTGCGCCGCGATCGATGCAAGGCGTGGACGATCGGGAGGCCCGTCTCCCGGAAGAGCCCCCGGGCGAGCAGCTCCGCCTGGTTGTAGCCGCGCTCCCTCAGGCGCCGCCAATGGAGAGGCATGGGGACCAGCGCCTCGAAGCGGGACAATTCGGGGAAGTCCTTGATCCGCCCGCCCATGGCCGAGCCCAGCTCGAAGGCGGCCCGGTGGTGGCCGAGATACTTGAACGCGCGGATCGCCGAGACGGCCGCGCCGCGATAGGCGTAGAGCGCGACGATGGGACGGCAGGCGCGGGAGCGTCCGCGGCAGGAGGGGCATTCGGGCCGGGGCCCCGAGAGAGGGGAGCCGCAGGAGAGGCAGAAGGGCCGGCGGATGATTCGTGTTTCCTTGCGGAGGCAGTCCGGGCAGAGCCCGCCGCGGCTTTCCTCCCGGATGTCCCGCAGGCAGTGGGAGCAGCTTTCCGGCCACAGCCAGCGCCCGAGGATTTGGAGAAACAGGCCGGCCCTCATGTCCCCTCCGGCTGGAATCCGATGATAGGACGCGGCTTCTCGGGCGGGCGCATGATCTCGCGAATCGCGTCGAATCGACGGCTCTTGAGCACGCTTGATAGCATGGCGACGCCCTGTTCGGTGAAGGCGTAGGGCCTCGCGCGCCGAAGACCGCCCCATCTTGAAGTCACAAATTGTGACTTCAAGATGTTGAATTCGCCGGAGTTCATCTGGAACATGAAGTCGCCCGGGAAGCGCTCGAGATTGCGTCCGTGCTCAACATGATACGCAGTCCCCGGAGAAAGTAGATTTGTCGTTCGATGACTTCGTTCGTGACGAGTTCGCTCATGACGTTTTCCCTGGCCTCTGCGAGAGAGACCCGCTACCCATATAACGGTTGACCCCCCGAAAAAGTTCCCTGCCGCCCGATCGGAAAGGAAAATTGGTATGGTGTCACCGCATTTCATGCCTTCCATTCCCGCCCTTGCAGCCTCGGGCTTGTCAAAACGCTACGGAGACGTCCTCGCCGTCGGCGGGGTTTCCTTCGAGGTCGCGCCCGGGGAGATCGTGGGACTCCTGGGCCCGAACGGGGCCGGCAAGACGACCATCATCAGCATGGTGTTGGGGGTGCTCGAGCCGAGCGCGGGCCGCATCCTCATCCAGGGAAAGGACATCGCCGCCAGACGATCCGAGGCGCTCGAGCGGACGAATTTCGCGGCGGTCTACGCGCCGCTCCCCGGGAATCTCACGGTGCGCGAGAACCTGCGCGTCTTCGGGCTTCTCTACGGCGCGCCGCGGCTGAAGCGGCGCATCGAGGATCTGCTCGACGGCTTCGATCTCAGGAAGTTCGCGGATTCGAAAGCGGGCTTTCTCTCCTCCGGAGAGCAGACAAGGCTCGGCCTCGCGAAAGCGCTCATCAACGAGCCATCTCTTCTCCTGCTCGACGAGCCGACGGCCTCGCTCGACCCCGCGACGGCGCGGGAGATCCGCTCGAAGATCCGGGAATTCGTGAGGCGCGGCGGGGCGGGGGTGCTTTGGACATCGCACAATATGCACGAGGTCGCCGAAGTCTGCGATCGCGCTCTCTTCTTGTCGAGGGGCCAAATACTCCTGGAAGGCGACCCGAGGCGCCTCCCATCGCAGCACGGCAAGGCGAACCTGGAGGAGCTTTTCATCGCGGTCGCGCGCGAGCCCCTCTCCTTGGAGGCGGCCTGATGAACCCGAGGCGGGTCTTCGCGGTGGTCCTGAGGCAGCTCTACCTCATGAAGGGGAGCGCCTCGCGGCTCCTGCCGATCTTCGTGTGGGTCGCCGTCGACATGGCGCTATGGGGCTTTCTGACGCGATACCTGAGCGCGGTGGCCGTGTCCCGCGTCAGCTTCTCCGTCGTCTTCCTGGGGGCGATTTTTTTCTGGGACGTTTTCAACCGCATCATGGTCGGCGTCTCGATGGCCTTTTTCGAGGATGTCTGGTCCCGCAACTTTCTCAATTTCTTCTCGACGCCGCTGTCGGTTTCTGAATATCTGGCGGGTCTCATCCTCACGAGCCTCGCCGCCGGCGGCGCCGGGATCGCGGTCATGCTCGCCCTCGGGAGCGCCGCGTTCGGATTCTCCATCTCGAATTACGGCTTGGCGGCGGGCCCCTTTCTCATCACGATGGTTCTCTTCGGCGTCGCGCTGGGGACGACGGCGGCGGCGATGGTGCTGAGGCTTGGGCCGGCGGCGGAGTGGTTCGCCTGGGCCATGCCGGCGGTGCTGTCGCCGTTCGCGGGGGTGTTCTATCCCGTCTCGCTGCTGCCGGGATGGATGCGCTTTTTTTCGAAGTTTCTTCCGCCGTCCTACGTCTTCGAGGCGCTCAGGCGGATCGTCGGCGGCCAGCGGCCCGGGGTTGCGGGACTCGCCGCCGGGGGAGCCCTCGCGGTGGTCGACGTGCTCCTGGCCGGCGCTTTTTTTGCCTGGGTGTGGCGCTACGCGATGAAAACGGGGCTGCTGGCCCGCTACAGCGCCGAGAGCGTGAGCTGAACCTTGACGGCGAAATACGCCGCGTCAAAAATATAAGATCATGATGGAGTCCGCGGACCGGCCGGTGGCGGGCCGCATTACCTAGGAGGAGATAATCAATGGCTGAGGAGAAAAAGGACGAGACGTCGCAGGGTTGCGCCCGCAAGTGCGGGGGATGCAAGTTCTTCGCCGGGATGCTCGTGGGGCTTCTGCTCGCGGGGACCGGGCTGGGGATTTACCTGGCCGGGAAATGCGGCCGCTGCCACTCGATGATGAAGGCTCCCTGTCCGTTTAGCGGGGAGATGGGCCGCGCCCCGGCTGCGAAGTAAGCTCCTGAAGCTCTTTTAGGATTTCCCGGGCGAAAGCCGCGAGCGAGGGATCGCGCGCTCCCATCACGAGGATGAGATCGCCGGGCCTCGCCTCGCGGGCCAGCTCCCCTGGAACGTCCTCGCGCGCGGGCGCGAATTCGGCCCGGCGCCCGCGCGCGG
>JAJYFI010000075.1 GCA_021790955.1 bacterium
CGTGCGTGGAGGGATAGGTGATCATGATCGCGGCCAGATCCCGCGCATGCTCGGCGGCCTTGCGTTTGAGATCCTCCCGGTCGATCGATCCGTCCGCGGTCGTCTCGATCGGGACGGTCTCAAATCCCGCCGCGGCGGCAGACGCGGGATTCGTCCCATGGGCCGACCGCGGGATGAGACAGACGCGCCGGCGCCCCTCTCCGCGCGCCTCATGGAAACGCCGAATCGCCATGAGTCCCGTGTATTCCCCCTGAGATCCGGCGTTGGGCTGGAAGGAAACGGCGGCGAAACCCGTGATCTCCTTGATCGCCTGCGCGAGGCCGTCCAGGATCGCCGCCCATCCCTCGGCCTGGTTTTCGGGCGCGAAGGGATGCAGTCCCGTCAGGGAGGAGAGGTCGAGCGAACGCATCTCCGAGGCGCTGTTGAGCTTCATCGTGCAGGAACCCAGCGGGATCATGGAATGAACCAGGGAGATATCCCGGTTTTCAAGGCGCTTCATGTAGCGCATGAGCTCCGTCTCGGAATGGAAGCTGTTGAAGACGGGGTGGGCCAGGTAGGCGCTCTCGCGCCGCAACTCGGGGCCGAATTCCCCCTCGGCGCCGCGGAGAAGCCGCCCGACGTCAATATGGACGCGCCTGCCGGCGGCGAAAATCCTCAATAAGAATTCGACGTCTCGTTCCGACGCCGCCTCGTCAAGCGACACGCAAAAGCCCCCGTCGACGCAGCGGAGATTCACGCGCGCTTTCTGGGCCGCGGCGAGAATGCGCTTTTTGGCGGCGGCGCCTGCCTCCACGAAAACCGTGTCGAAGAACGGATCCGGGGCGATCTTGAAACCCAGCTTTTCGAGCCCCCGGGCGAAAGCCGAAGCTAGCCGGCGGACCCGAAGGGCGATGCGCTTGAGCCCCTTCGGGCCGTGATGAACGGCGTAGAAGGACGCGACGACGGCGAGGAGGGCCTGCGCCGTGCAGATGTTGGAGGTCGCCTTCTCGCGGCGGATGTGCTGCTCGCGGGTCTGAAGCGCGAGCCTCAACGCCGGCCGTCCGGACGCGTCTTTGGAAACTCCGACGATCCGACCCGGCATGAGTCGCTGGAGCTCCTTGCGCGTCGCAAAAAAGGCGGCGTGCGGCCCGCCATAACCCAGCGGGACGCCGAAGCGCTGCGCCGAGCCCAAGGCGATGTCGGCGCCGAGTTCTCCCGGCGCCTTGAGGAGCGCGAGAGCAAGAGGATCGCAGGCGAAGGCCACGAGGGCCCCCGACTCATGGGCGCGAGCCGACAAGGCGCCGAGGTCCGCCGGGACGCCGCCCCGCGTTCCCGGGTACTGAACGAGCGCGCCGAAAGGCTTCCGCCCGAAATCCCACGCGCCGGGATCGGAGACGGCGAGCTCGACGCCCAGGGCTCCCGCCCGCGTGCGCAGCACGGCCAAGGTCTGGGGATGGCAATGCTCGCTCGCGAAAAAGGGCCCGGGCTCCCCATCTCCTTGATGGGCGGCCAGGCACAACGTCATCGCTTCGGCCGCGGCCGTCGCCTCGTCGAGAAGGGACGAGTTCGCCACGGGAAGCCCCGTCAGGTCCTCCACCATGGTCTGGAAATTGAGAAGCGCCTCGAGCCGGCCTTGGGAGATTTCGGCCTGGTAGGGGGTGTAAGGAGTATACCAGCCGGGATTCGTGAGGATGCCGCGCCGGATGGCCGCGGGAGTGACCGTCTCGTAATAGCCCGTGCCGATGTAGGACCTGAAAACCTGATTCCGCGCCGCGAGGGCTTCGAGCTCCCGGAAAGCTTCTTCTTCGCCCAAACCCTTCCCGAGCTTGAGAGGCCGGCTCTGGATCAGCTCCTCCGGAACGGCCGCGGCGGTCAGCGCGTCGAGCGATTCGTGCCCGACGGCCTCAAGCATCGAGCGCATCGACTTCGCGTCGAGTCCGACGTGCCGCGCGGCAAAATCTCCCACATCGGCGGTTTCAGTCCCGACCGCCGGCTTCGTCGCCGCGTCAGTGGCCTGCATGAGCGGCATCCGTCTTCAGGAACGCCTCGTAAGCGACGCGATCGAAGAGCTTGCCTATTTGCGCGGGATCCGAGGGCCTAAGCTTGAAAAGCCAGCCCTTCTCGTAGGGAGAGCGGTTGGGAAGCGCGGGATCCGACGCGATCTCGGCGTTGACGGCCGCGACCTCCCCTCCGACCGGGGCGTAAAGGTCGAAAGCCGCTTTCACGGATTCAACGACGCCGATCGCCTGGCCGGCGGCCACCTTGCTGCCGATCTTCGGCATCTCGACGAAGACGACGTCGCCGATCTCCTTCTGGGCATGGTCGGACAGGCCGACCCACACCAGACCGTCGGAATCCGAACTCCAGGCCCACTCGTGGGTCTTCGCGAAACGGCAGTCGGAGGGATTAGGCATGGGAGTAGAAAGGAAGCTTCGCGACGGAGGCGGCCGCCGATCGGCCTCGGATGTCGATGCCCGCGGCGTCTCCCGGCTTGAGGCCGGGGAGGCCCAGGTAGCCGAGGCCGATGCCGGCCTTGAGGGTCGGGGAAAATCCCGCGCTCGTCAGGGAGCCGGCGACCGCGCCCGCGACCGCGACGGCGGCCCCGGCGCGGGGAATCCCCGCTTCCGTGAGCCGCAACCCGTAAAGCTTTCTTGATAAGCCCTCTTTCTTTTGCCGCATCAAGGCCTCCTTGCCGATAAACCCGCTTTTTTTCCAGTCGACGAGCCATTCATAGCCCGCTTCCAGGCTCGTATGATCGTCATCCGCGTCCTGGCCGTAGAGGAGATAGCCGGCCTCAAGCCGCAGGGTGTCCCGCGCGCCCAGGCCGCAGGGCTTGACGCCCAGGCCGCCGCCGCGGTCCAAAAGCGCGTCCCAAATCCGCGGCAGCTCCGCGGCCGGAGCCATGAGCTCGAATCCCTCCTCCCCGGTATATCCCGTCGAGCTGATGAAGAGTTCGGTCCCAAACGCCCGGCCCTCCCACGCCTCGAAACGCTTCATGCGGGAAACGCCCTCGAGCCCACGCTCCATCGCGAGGACCTGCCGGGCCTTCGGCCCCTGGATCGCGATGATGCCGCGCTCGGGGCTCAGCCGGCGCAGCCGGACGCGAAGCGTCCCGCGATGGGCCTCCAGCCACGCCCAGTCCTTCTCCGTCGTCGCCGCGTTGACGACGGCGAGAGTGCGGTCCGGGGCCAGGCCGCTGATGATCAGATCGTCGACGATCCCGCCTCGCTCGTTGAGGAGGTGAGTATAGAGAGCTTTGCCGGGACGCAGCTTGGCGGCGTCCGTGGGAATGAGCCGCTGCCAGAACTCGATCGCATCCGGCCCGGACACCTCGATCTGCGCCATGTGGGAAACGTCGAAAAGCCCGCAGGCGTCCCGAACGGCCTCATGCTCCGCCAGAATGCCGCCGTAATAGATGGGGAGGCGCCAGCCGTGGAAATCCACCATCTTCGCGCCCAGATCCCGGTGTCGGCCGACGAGCGGCGTTTCGCGCAGGGCAGTCGCGGACTCCATGGAGCTTCATACGATAGAATATTTCCCGCCGACCGCAACAGCTGCGTCCACAGCGGCGGGCGGCGCGGCGGCCTCGCTTATCGCGACAGGATGTCCCACAGAAGCTTCGCCAGCCGTCGCCGGTCGGCTTCATCCTGGAAGGCGATTTCAGCCTGGAAATAGCCATCGGCGTCTTTTTCGGCCTCGACCGCCACGCAGGGGATGTCCCGGAAGGATTGGCCCCACAACTGGAAGGACAGGCGCAGTCGCTCGTCCGGGACGATGGGCGCCAGCGTGGCCAGAGTCCCCCCTCGATGGGAGAGCCTTTCGACCCTTCCCCAGGCCTCGCGCCTAAATTGTCCCGGCTCGAACTCGATGAGGACGGGAAGCGTCACGCAGGTCGATGACATTCGCTATCGAACCTGGCCCTCAATAACCGCATGCCGAAAAATCCGGGCCCGAGGAGCTCCAGCCCCGCCATCTGTTTTGCGCGCGGCCACGGTCCAAAAGCGCGATCCATCCCACGCCAAGCCGACAGGCTCGTAATCACCGGCTTTATATTCCGGAAGGGCGATGCGCGCGGCCGCCTCGCCGGGCCTGTCGAGACGATGCCGGATCAGTTCGCCCGCTCCAGCGTCGAGAGACCAAAGGGATTCTCCGTCGAACGTCAGCGAGGCCGCCTTCTGTCCGGAGTACGGCCAGCTCTCGACGACGCTCAAATCGGCGTCAAGAATTCTCTTGTAGAGGGTATGCTTCGTGACGGTCCAAAGAAACAGCCCGTCATAGGCGATCCCGACGGTCCCATAGGCCTCTTGACGATAGACGCCCAAGGGCGTGAAGCCGGCGTCCTTCATATGCCTGACGATCCTGCCACGCGTGTCCGACGTGAAGAGAAACCCCCCGCCGAAGCCGATGCC
Organism: bacterium; assembly: GCA_021790955.1. Taxonomy (GTDB): domain Bacteria; phylum Elusimicrobiota; class Elusimicrobia; order UBA1565; family UBA9628; genus JAJZAK01. The sequence continues at coordinate 4,389 of JAJYFI010000075.1, forward strand.
GATGGGCGTTTCGCGTGGCAACGGCACGACGCGCGCGAGGCTCAATTCCGGCTTCCGCTGAAAATTGAGCGTCCGCGTGTACCAGTCGGACACCCAGAACCCGCCGTCGTCAAAGGCCAGCGAGGAGGGATGGCTGTAGGGGATGTCCCAATGGGCGCCGGCGCGCCGGATGGCTTCCCTCCGAAGCTGCGCGCGCCGCACCGAGAGCGCTCCCAACAAGAGCCCCGCCAGGGCCACCGCCGCCAGCCCCCAAAGGACGGCGCGGTTGGAGGGCTCGTGCGGGGGCGGCGCAATGGAAAGGCTCGTGCCCTCGAAGCGGATCGCCCGGGAGACGGCCGCCTTGATCGCCGTTTGGCTCTGCGGCCAGGGAAGGACCTCCCAGGCGCCCATCCTTAAGAGCTCCAAAGCCCTCGACGCATCCCGCCGCGCCGGCGCCATGATGACGGGAAGGAGGGGGCAGGAGGCGACGATTTCCCTCAACGCGGCGGATTCCTTCTGGTCGTCCTCCGGCTCCTCGGAAACCCAGACGAGAACCTTGGGTCTCTCCTGCGCCAGCATCTCGAGCGCCGACTTCAAATCGCTTGCCTGGCGGACGCCGTGGCCCCACTCGCCCAACAGAAGCGCCCATTCCCGGCGCTGCTCCGCCCCGCCGCCCGCCAGGAGGACGCCGGCCGACGAGACGCCCGCGGCGTTAGAGGCCGCCATCGTCGCCTCCTTGGGAAGGCCCCGCCGCGGGCGCGAGCTTATGCGGCGCAGGGATCGTCAAGACGCTGCCCAATTGCGGCAGCCCGCGGTCGATCGAGCCCGGATTGGCGTCGTAGATCTGCTGCCAGAGGTTCTCGTCGCCATAATACTTTCTCGCCAGCGAGCGCAGGGTGTCGCCTTCCACGACAATATGCTTCTTGGGCCACGGGGGGGGGCCCTTCTTGCGGGGTTTCGGGATCTCGGGCCCGGGAGCCGTCGGCGTCGTCAGCGCGGCCTTCTGCGTCTGCAAGGCCTTCAGATCATAGTTGGTGCGCTCAATGGCCTGTGTCAAGGTCTTGTAGCGGGCTTCAAGCGCCTGGATGCGCTGCTTAAGCACCGCGAGCTGGGCGCTCGCGGCTTCGGAATCCGTCCTGGCGCGCTCCGTCTTCTGCGCGAGGTTCTCCCTTTGGGCGATCAACTCCTGGATGCGGGTCTGAAGCTCCTCGGCCTCCCGGGCGGCCTCGCCGACGAACTTCGCCTCGTAGGTCGGGGCGCCGAATCGGTAGCTCAAGGACATCTGGTAGCCGCCCCCCGAGCGGTAGACGCCGCCCGTCGGGAAAGTCGAAGCCGCGTCCAGGACGAAAGGCGAAAGGTCGACGCCGAAACCGAAGGCGAGTTGGTTGACTCCGTCCAAGGGCAGCCCTTTGCCGATGCGCGCCTTCAAAATCCCCTGATCGAAGGAGGCCTCGAGACCCGGATAAAATGCCGTCAATCCCGGACGCACATGGAGGTCGACAGCGGCGATCAGCCAGTGGTCGTAGTCGTAGGAATTGCCGAAGACGAAGGTCGGATGCGGAAAACCCGGATTGGTCGTGACATTCAGCAAAGACAGCCCGCTGTTCCAGCCGAAATCCGACCGGGCCAGCACGCCTCCGTCAAAGCCGAGCGCCACCGTCCCCCCCGCTCCCGGAGCCACGGCCGCGTCTAGGATCTTGAAATTCCCTCCGACCTTGAGCGGCCTCGACAGGTGATATTTCGAAAGGTCGATGTCCTGGGCGTAGTTGAAAAGGAAATCGTGCTCGTAGCGGTTGACCGCCTGCCATCCGCCGTCGTAAGAAAATCCCAGCGTGGCCGTGTGAATGAACGGATACGGCCGGATATAGCTCAAATCCCACCATGAGAGATTCCCCTGAGGCGAGGGCATGCGTCCGAGCGAGGTCCCCATGTCGGGGTAGGCGGCGTTCGCCGTGCCCGCGGGGTTGAAAAACATCCCGAACGCGTCGTCGGCGATCGAGCTATAGGCCATGCCCATCCCCATGGCCCTTGCGCCGGGAAGGAGATCATAAAACTGATCGGCCAAGGCGGGAGCCGTCCCGAGGCCCAGGCATAGAATAATCGAAAAATACGCCGAAAATGTTCGGCGAAACACGGCGCATTATACTAGCCGGATGGTCAAAATCTATTTCGTTTTTGTTGCTTTTTCTGGTTCCAAGTGCTCAGCGAACGCCTTCTCGACGTAGCCAGGAAGCCATAGCAAGTGGAGAATCGAGCTGTAATGCCCTCCGGGAACCCAGATTTGCCGGGCCGAGGGGAAGGCCTCATGCAACCGCTCGGCGTTTTCGCTCGGAATGACCAAATCCCAAGAAGCGTTAATGAGGAGGGCTTTTTTGCCTTTATTGTGGTCGCGATAGGAGAGCGGATCGAGCCCCGCGAAGTACTTGCGCAGATCCGGCTCCGCGATCCCCCAGCGGCGCGCGAATCGCCCGGTCATGCCGCTGTTGACGACGAGACTCGGGAAATCGGCGCCGCCCAGAAGAAAAACCGCATAGCGCGGAGTGTCGTCGACGGAATAGAGGCTCGCCCCGCCCAGCGCCCCAAGACTCACCCCCAAAACGCCGATGCGGTCTTTCGCGACGCCAGGATAATGGCGCATCCAGTCGAGCGCCCGGCGGCCGTCGAGCACCGCCTGCCTGAAGTTGAAGGCGAGGTGCTTCGCCGTCCTGGCGAGGAAGACCTGCCCGCTCGGGATGCGGGCTTTCGGACGGCGATGAAATTGGTACGGCGTCTCCAGGAGAAGCGTCGCGAAGCCCCCCCCCACGAGCCGTTTCACGAACTGCTTTTCGATCCATTGATTGGGCGCGGGAATGAGCGGCAGGACGAGATAAAAGAGCAGGGCGCGGGGTATCCTGTTCAGCGCGCCCTTGCGCCACAGGCTGAAGACCTCCATCAGCGTGGCCATGGCGCCGAGGACCGCGACCATGCCGACCGT
>JAJYFI010000076.1:0-472 GCA_021790955.1 bacterium
GCTTTCTCCCCGACACGCTCGACAAGTTCAAGGAGCTCCTCAAGGGCGTCGGCGGCAAGAAAAATTTCGGCCTTATCGTGATCTGCGGGCCGACGGGGTCGGGCAAATCCACCACGCTCTACGCGGCCTTGAACCACATCAACAACCCCCGCATCAAGATACTCACCGCGGAAAACCCCGTCGAATACAACCTCTCCGGGATCGTCCAGGTCCCCGTCAATCCCGATTTGAAGATCAAGATCGGCGACGAGGCGAAGGCCTTCGACTTCGCGCTCGCGATGCGCTCCTTCCTGCGGCTCGATATGCACGTCGGATGCCCTCACCTGCAGCGCATCCTCGAACAACGTCTGCAGCAGGCGAACCACCGGCGCATCGGCCTGCCCTTCGCCCAGCGCCTCCAGGCCGATGATGCTGGCCTCGCTCTCGCCCATGTCGCGCGCGAGTTCCTCGGTCAGGCCGTGGATGTCATCGG
>JAJYFI010000076.1:482-7248 GCA_021790955.1 bacterium
TGGAAGCCGCCATGACGGGGCATCTCGTCTTCTCGACGATCCACACCAACGACGCCGCTTCCGCCATCCCGCGCCTGGTCGAAATGGGCTGCCCCGCCTATATGGTCGCCTCGACCGTCAAAGCGGTCATGGCCCAGCGCCTCTCGCGCCGGCTTTGCCCCGAATGCAAGAAGCCCAGGGCTCCTACGCCCGAGGAGTTGAAGACCTTCGAGGACCACGGGATGCCGCTCGCGAAGGACGAGGAGCTTTTTGACCGCTCGGGGCAGGACTGCCGCGCCTGCAAGGGGCTCGGCTTTTCGGGACGCCTCCCGCTCCACGAGCTGCTCGTCATGTCCGAATCGCTTCGGGCCCTGTGCCTCAAGGAGGTCGTCGCCGGCACCCTGCGCAACGCCGCGATGACGGAGGGGATGCGGCTCATCGTCCAAGACGGGCTCCTCAAGGCGCGCCAGGGGCTCACGACGGTCCGCGAGGTCCTGGGGGGCATGGAATAATGGAGAAGCCGACGCTTCAAGCCGCGCCCGGCCTGCAGGGAGACTTGGACGTCGGGACGGCCCTTGAGCTCTTCAACGTCGCGGGCCAGATGACCTCGACGTTGGACCTCGACTACCTCCTCGAGCAGATCGGCCGCACCGCCGAGCAGCTCTTGGACAGCGAAGCCGGCTCCATCATGCTCGTGACCGACGACGGCAAGAGCCTCTATTTCAAGATCGCCTCCGGGGAGAAGGCCCAGGCGATCAAGACGATGACGCTTCCAATCGGACAGGGCATCGCCGGCTCGGTGGCCCAAGCCCGCAAGCCTCTCATCATCGAAGACGCCCAATCCGATCCGCGGGTGAGCCGGAAATTCGACGAAGCCTCGGGGTTCACGACGCGCTCCATCCTCTGCGTTCCCATGCTCTATCGGGGGGAGCTCGTGGGCGTCGTCGAGGTCCTTAATAAGCGCGCCGGGACCTTCACCCCGCAAGACACGACGCTTCTATCGGGCCTGGCGAGCTTCGCCTCGGTCGCCATCACGAACACCAAGATCATCGCCGAACAGAAAAATTTTTTTTCCCGCATGATGGAGCTTCTCATCGGCTTCATCGAGGCTTGCAGGCCCGGCTTTGAGGGGCATCCCGCCCGATCGGCGAGGCTCGCCTGCGCTCTGGGACGGGCTCTCGGAGTTTCCGACTACGACTACCGGATGCTCTATTACGCCGGCATCCTCCACGATCTTGGGTACGTGGCGCTCAAGAATTCCGAAGTCGTCGGCGACGCGAGAGGGTTGCAGGCGCTGGAGGGGATGCATCCCGAGCTTTCGAGCCGGATGCTGGAGGGGATCAAGCTCCTCGAAGGCGCCGTTCCCATGATCCGCCACCATCACGAGCATTGGGACGGCACGGGCTTTCCCGCGAGCCTCAAGGGCGACGAGATTCCGCTTGGCGCGAGAATCTTGGCCCTCGTCGAGGCCGTTGAAGAGCTCAAGATCGGAGGGATTGACGGCGACGCCGCCTACCAGAAGGCGCGCCAGGGGGTCCAAGAAGGCTCCGGTTCTCGCTTTGATCCCAAAGTGGCGGCGGCCTTCCTCGATATGCTCTCGAAAGGAGAACGGATATGGTAGATGCGAGTCCTTACAGAATCCTCATCGCAAAGCCCGGCCTCGACGGCCACGACCGCGGAGCGAAAGTGATCGTTCGGGCTCTCAGGGATGCCGGCTTCGAGGTCATTTACACGGGAATCCGGCAGACCCCCGAGATGATCGCCCGCGCCGCCGTCCAAGAGGACGTCGACGCCGTCGGGCTCTCCCTTCTTTCGGGGGCGCACATGACTCTTTTCCCTCGCGTCGTCTCCCTTCTCAAGAAGGAAGGCTTGGACGACGTCCTCATTTTTGGAGGCGGGATCATCCCGGAAAACGATTACGAGCCCCTGCGCAAAAAGGGCGTCGACCGGGTGTTCGGGCCGGGGACCAGCCTGCAGTCGATCGTCGATTACTTGAAGGAGGTCCTGCCGCGCAAGAAATCCTGATGCCCGATAGAACCGATCTGCGGCGGCTCGCCCGCCGCGTGCGAGAAGGGGATCTCCCGGCCGTCGCCAGGGCCATCTCCTTCGTCGTGGACGACCGTCCAGGTTCCGAAGATTTGGCCAAGGAGCTTTACCTTGGCTCCTCGGCGGTCCACAAGGTCGGCTTGGCGGGCCCCCCGGGGAGCGGGAAGTCCACGTTGACGGGAAGGCTTATCTCCTACTGGAGAGGCCTGGGACTCAAGGTCGGAGTCCTCGCGGTCGATCCCTCAAGCCCCGTCTCGGGAGGCGCCTTTCTCGGCGACCGGCTCCGCATTCAGGACCACTCCGGCGACCCGGGCGTCTTTATCCGCAGCCTTGCCACGCGAGGACGGGTGGGAGGCCTCACCCCGACCATCTTCGGAGCGATCCACGTCCTCGAGGCGGCGGGCTTCCAGAAAATCATCATCGAGACCGTCGGCGTCGGCCAGGATGAAGTCGAGATCGCCCACGCCGCCGATACGGTTCTTTATGTCGTCACTCCCGGCCTTGGAGACGAAATCCAAGCCCTCAAGGCGGGCATCATGGAGATCGGCGACATCTTCGTCGTCAACAAGGCCGACTTGCAGGGGAAAGACAAGGCCGTGGCCGACCTGCGCCGGGCGCTGGCGATCGGCGCCGAGGCCTCTCCCGACGGCGACTGGTCCGCGCCGGTCCTCGCCACCTCGGCTCTGACGGGAGAAGGCATCGAGGCTCTGGGGGAGGCGATCGAACGCCACAAGGCCCATCTTGACTCCAGCGGGCAGCGCGGCCGCCGTCTCAAGGATCAGCTTCGCGCCGAAGTGTCTCTTTATCTTGCCCGCAGGATTTCGCGCTCCGTCGAGGAACGCCTCACGGAAAGCCATCTCGCGGCGCTTGTCGATCGCAAGACCGATCCCGTCACGCTCGGCCACGAGCTTCTGGCGGGCCGAGGCGGCGCGTGACCGTCGACCACGTGGGCATCGCCGTCCGCTCCATCGAGGAAGCCTCGCGTTTCTATGAGAAAATGCTGGGGCTCAAGGTGGCTCATCGGGAAGAAACTCCCGGGCACGGGGTGCGCGTCGCCTTCCTGGCCGGGGACGGCCAGAACGCCTTGATCGAGCTTCTTGAGCCTGCCTTGCCGGAAAACCCCATCGCCAAATTCCTCGAAACGCGCGGTCCGGGCCTTCATCACTTGGCCTTCGCGGCGCCAGGCATTGAAACCGCGATGTCTCGAATCGCCGGGCTCGGCGTCTCGCTGATCGACCGCAGCCCCAGGCCGGGCTCCCGTCAAACGCGGGTTTGCTTTCTCCATCCCAAAGACTGCGACGGCGTTCTCGTGGAGCTCGTTGAACATGCACGAACTAAAAGCTAAGAAAATACCGTCGGACAAGACCGAGGATCTCCTGCGGCGCCAGGAGGCGGCAAGGCGTCCCGCGGCCGCCGAGAAGGAAAAAGCCCAGCGCGCGCGCGGGAAGCTACTTGCCCGCGACCGCATCGACGCCCTTTTGGACCAGGATTCTTTCGAGGAAACCGATCTGCTCGTCGAAACCCGCTCGGAGGCCTTCGAAGACGGCCGGAAACCCCCGCCGGGAGACGGCGTCGTCGCCGGCTTCGGCCGGATCAACGGCCGTCCCGTTTGCGTCTATTCCCAGGACTTCACCGTGATGGGCGGCTCCCTGGGGCTCGCCCACGCCGAGAAGATCTGCAAAGTCATGGACCTGGCCATCAAAGCCCTCTGCCCCGTCATCGGCATCTGCGACTCGGGCGGAGCGCGCATTCAGGAAGGCGTCGAGGCGCTGGGGGGGTATGCCGAAATTTTCGAGCGCAATGTCCGCGCCTCGGGAGTCATCCCCCAGATATCGGCGATCCTGGGCCCCTGCGCGGGCGGCGCCGTCTATTCTCCGGCGCTCACCGACTTCGTCTTCATGGTCGAGGGCACAAGCCATATGTTCATCACCGGGCCCGATGTCGTCAAGCAGGCGACGGGGGAGGAACCCGAGTTCGAAACCTTGGGCGGCGCCAAGCTTCACAGCGAAAAATCCGGCGTCTGCCACTTCACGGCCGGATCCGAACACGACTGCTTCCGCCAGATCCGCGAGCTTCTCGAGTACCTTCCCCAGAGCGCCCGCGACGTTCCCAAGGCTCCGATCCCCACCGACAGCCCGCGCCGAGAAAGCGCCCTTCTCGACGCGATCGCCGCCTCGGACCCCCGCAAGCCCTACAGCATCCGCGAAGTCGTCCGCGAGATCGCCGACGGACGGCAGTTTTTCGAGACCCAGGCCGCCTTCGCCAAGAACATCGTCGTGGGTTTCGCGCGCCTCAACGGCCAGGTGATCGGGATCGTCGCGAACAACTCCGAGCATCTCTCCGGCGCCCTTGACATCGACGCGAGCGAGAAAGCGGGCCGTTTCGTCAGATTCTGCGACGCGTTCAACATCCCCCTCCTGACCTTGGTCGACGTCCCCGGCTACTGGCCCGGTCTCGACCAGGAAAGCCGCGGCATCATCCGCCGCGGGGCCAAGCTTCTCTACGCTTATTGCGAGGCGACCGTTCCGCGGATCACCGTCATCCTCAAGAAGGCCTACGGCGGCGCCTACGACGTGATGAACTCCAAGCACATCCGCGGGGACCTGAGCTTCGCCTGGCCCTCGGCCGAGATCGCCGTCATGGGACCCGCCGCCGCCGTCGAGATCCTCCGCCGCCGCGAGCTCAAGGCCGCCGCCGATCCCCAAAAGCTCCGCGCGAAACTCACCGATGAATACGTCCGCAACTTCGCCTCGCCCTTTCACGCCGCCTCCCGGGGGTACGTCGACGAGGTGATCGAGGCGCGGCTCACGCGTCCCCGTCTCATACGGGCTTTCCAGTTTTTAAAGAACAAGAGAGCGACTGCGGTCGCTAGAAAACACGGGAACATGCCGCTATAATATTCCTATTCCGGTGTCAGACTTTAACTTTTTAACTTTTTGTAGAATCGGCCGAAAGTTAAAAAGTTAAAGTCTGACACCGGATCAGGATCAAGGGAGGTTTTCAATCATGCAGAACAAAGTGACGGTCGTCGGGGCGGGAAACGTCGGGGCGACGCTGGCGCAGCGCCTGGCGGAGATGGAGATGGCGGACGTCGTCCTTGTGGACATCCCCCAGACGGAGGGGATGCCCCAAGGGAAATCCCTCGACATCCGCGAGTCGGCCCCCATTTACGGCTACGACGGCCGGGTCACGGGAACGACATCCTATGAAGCCACCGCCGGCTCGGACGTCGTCATCATCACGGCCGGCATCCCGCGCAAGCCGGGCATGAGCCGCGACGACCTCCTCAACACGAACGCCGCGATCGTCCAGTCGGTCGCGGAGCAGGCGGCCCGGCTCTCGCCCAAGGCGATCCTCATCATCGTCTCCAACCCCTTGGACGCCATGTGCCTGGCGGCCCTTCGGGCCTCCAAGTTCCCTAAAAACCGCGTCATCGGGATGGCGGGGGTCTTGGACAGCGCCCGCATGCGGCTTTTCATCGCGGAGGCGCTCGGCGTCTCCGTCGAGAACGTCCACGCCATGGTGCTGGGGGGACACGGCGACACGATGGTGCCGCTTCCCCGCTTCTCGACGGTCAACGGCATCCCGATCACGGAGCTCCTTCCCAAGGAGACGATCGAAAAGATCAACCAGCGCACGCGCGACGGCGGCGCCGAGATCGTCAAGCTTTTAAAGACCGGCTCCGCCTTCTACGCCCCCTCGGCCTCCGCGGCCGAAATGACGGAGGCGATCCTCAAGGACAAGAAGAAGATCCTGCCCTGCGCGGTCTATCTCGAGGGGGAATACGGCGTCAACGGGGTCTTCGTGGGCGTCCCCGCCAAGCTGGGCCGCAACGGCGTCGAATCCGTGCTCCAGCTCAACCTCTCGGTTGAAGAAAGGACGGCGCTCCAGAAATCGGCGCAGGCCGTCAAGGAGGTCTCGGCGGCGCTCAAGTAACATGCAACGGAAGGCAACGGAAGGCAACGGAAGGCGACGGGGGAGCGAGGGGACGCGGTCCCCGGCCTTTCTCGGCTTTCTGTCGCTTTCCATCGCCTTCTTTGGCCTTCCGTTGCCCCTGGCCGCCGATTCTTTCTCGGCGATCAACACGATCAAGACCGCGGCGCCGCTCAAGCCCTTCGCGCGCGACTTGGGCGGCCTCATGGGCTCGGACACCTTCCACACGGCCCGGGTGCTCGGCTTTTCGGGCTTTGAATTGAGCGCGGACGACGCCGTTCAGTTCGACCCCGACAAGAACGACGCCGTCCTGCGCTCGGGAGGAGACAGCCCCATCTCGCTTCCCATCGTCCAGGCCGACATCGGCATGCCCTACCGGTTCGACGGCTTCGTCCGCGGCACGAGCTACCAGGGCCTCACCATGGCCGGCGGCGGGCTGCGCTACGGGCTTTTGAAAACGAACGACAAGCCCTGGGCGCCCCAACTGCTCGCCCTCGTCGAAGGCGACGTCGCCACCGATCCCTATTTCTCGGCGACGCACTATGGGGGAGACATCGCGGCGTCGATGGGTAACCGCTTCATCGCTCCCTACCTGGGCGCCGGCTTCGACGCGACCAGCGTCACGGTCGGCTCCGACAATCCTTACCTTGACGGGACGTCGGCGTCGGTTTTGGAGCCGCGGTTCACGGCGGGCGCCCAGATCGTGCTGAAAACGTTCGTCTACGCCCACGTCAGCTACGTGTACATGCACCGCCAGAACGGCGCGCAGGGCGGCCTAGGCGTCCGGTTCTAAAAAAGAAGCCGGGCC
>JAJYFI010000077.1 GCA_021790955.1 bacterium
ACGCCGGGCCCTACGTCGCGACGGTCAACGGCGTCGGCATCCCGCTCGAGCAGTACCGCAAGGAATTCGACCAGGCGGCCTCCACTTGGAACCGGACCCACCCGGGCGCCACCAAGGACCCCAAATGGGTCAACGCCCTCAAGAGGATGCTCCTGGACCAGATGGTCGACAACGCCGTCCTCTCGCAGGAGGCCAAGAAGCAGGGGATCAAGGTCGGCTCGGACGACGTCGACCGCGGCATCGCCGAGGCGAAGCGCAGCTTCCGCTTCGACCCCTACGGCAACGAAATCCCGGAGAAGGAAGCCGAACAGGCCTTTGAAAACCAGCTCAAGATGCTGGACCTCACCCAGGACCAGTACCGGGAGCGGATCAAGAAGCAGATCATGATCAAGAAGCTCCTCCAAAGGCAGGTCCTCAACGACGTCACGCCGCCCGACGACAAGGAAGTGATGGCGTATTTCGAAAAGGTCAAGAAATACGTCATGAGCGGCTCGACCGCGCCTCCGGCGGGCATGCCCAACGAGGACGCCCAGGCGATGATGCAGATCGCCCAGGGCGTCAAGGACATGAGCGCCGAGCGCGTGAGGCTCTCCGTGATCCTCGTGCGCGTGGGGCCGGACGCCGCCGCGGCCGAAAAGGAACGCGCCCTCAAGGCCGCCGACGACATCCGGACCCAGCTCATGTCGGGGGACGTGAGCTTCGCGGAGGTGGCCCGCGCGAAATCCGAGGACCCCTTGAGCGCCCCCCGCGGCGGGGACATCGGCTACGTCTACCGGGAAAGCCCGCTGCCCAAGAATTTGATCAAGGCCGCCTTCTCCCTCAACGTCGGGGACGTCTCAAAGCCCATCCTGACGGAGATCGGCTACAACATCATCCGCGTGGAGGAGAAGCGCGCGGCCTACGTGCCTTACTTCGAGAAGTTCAAGGACCGCATCGCCGAGGCCCTCATGCAGTTCCGCATCCAGAAGGCGACGGAGGCCTACGTGAAGGGGCTCAAAACCAAGGCCAAGATCTCCAAGAACCTCGGCGTCCTGGCCGCCGTCGAGTAGAGCCGGGGCGCCGCGGCAGCGGCTTTATTTTGCCGCGGACTTGAAAGCCATGTAGCCGCCGAGGGTCCGGCCGCCGACCAGGCACAGGAGCCGTCCCGGCTTGGTCAGCCGGCACTCATAGGAAGCCATCTGGCCGTTCTGGCCGGATCGATAGCGAAATTGAAGGGATTTCCCGGCGATCACGGCGGGGCGCTCCTCGGCGTTGATTCCCATCATGCTCTCGCTCACGACAAGCTTTTGCCCTCCCAGCAATCCCGTGGTCTGCCGGATCGTCAAATCGATCTGGTAAGCCCCGATGAGACCGTTGAACAAGTCTCCCAGACCGCCGGCGGCGCCAGGCCCCAGGAGACCGTCGAGCAGCCCGCTCTGCAAAGGCGCCAGAGCCATCGTCTCGTAGCTCCACTTCCCGATGACGTCCCGAGGAGTCAGCGCCGGGACGTCATCGCCGTTGAATTCCTTTTTGGCGTCGTCATAGCTCATGGACGGCGTCGTGGCGGAGGCCGCGCCGCCCTGCGTCTTAGGCGCGGCAAGCGTCGCGGGGCCGGCTCCGAGACTCGCCTTGACCTCTTCCATGCTCGGCAGCTCCGGCGCCCTGGCGTCGACGGCTGCGAGGGCCTGGCCCGCGCACGAAAGCATCAACGCCATCGCCATCATTTTCTCGGATTTCATCGTTGCCATCGTCGCATGTTCCTCCTTGTCTCCGCTCCGCGCGTACGCCTTGTTAGCACAGGCAACGCACAACTTTCTTATTATAAAGACAGGTTGAGGACCGACGCATGAGCCCAAAGGGCAAACATCAAGTAGGACCAAGGGCCACGGGGGCGCCGTGGTAACGCTTGCCGTCACCTGCGGCGATCCGGCCGGCATCGGCCCGATGGCGGCCGTCAAGGCTCTGCGGTCGGGCCGCCTGCCTCGTGGGACGCGCGCGATCCTTGTCGGAGAAGAGATCGCCTGGAGAAGGGCCGGCTGGCGGCCGGGCCTGGCCCCCCTCGTCTCGACAAGGCTCGGCATCACGGCATGGCCGCGCGCAAGGCCGAGCCGCGTTTCGGGAATCATGGCCTTCGCGGCGCTTCGCCGCGGCCTCGACTTGGTCGCCCGCAAGACGGCGCAGGCTCTCGTGACGGCCCCCCTCTCCAAGACGGCCCTCAGCTTGGCAGGCCTTCCTCACGACGGGCAGACCGAATTCCTGGCCTCGGCCTCCGGGAGGCCGAGGGCCCAGATGATCCTCCTTGCCCCGCGGATGCGGCTGTGCTGCGCCCTCAACCCTCACGCCGGCGACGCGGGACTCTTCGGAAACGAAGAGACGGGCGTCCTCGCCAAGGCCGCGTCCCTGGCCCTGCGCCGGGGCCTTCCTCTCTCGGGCCCGCTGCCCGCCGATGCCGCCTGGCACGAGCATCGCGTCGGGTCCTTGAGCGGCCTGGTCTGCCTCTATCACGATCAGGCCCTGATCGCCCTCAAGGCCGTGGCCGGCTTCGGCGTCGTCAATTGGACCGTGGGACTTCCCTTCGTCCGGACCTCCCCGGGGCACGGGACGGGCTTTGACCTCGCGGCCTCTTCCCAGGCCTTCGGCCTCGTCGAGGCGTCAGGGACGATCGAGGCCATGGGCCTCGCCGCGCGCTTGTGCGCGCGGCGATCCCGAGAGGTATAATTTTTACCGTAGCGGCCTTCCTAAAGAAAGAGGCCGCGAGGAGGAACGTCATGGCCACGACCGTCGCAACGCAAGAGATGAGCGCCGTCGATTATTTCAAGGCGAAAATTCGATACGAGACGACCCCCCACGAGCTTCAACGTTCGCTGGAGGAAGGCAAGGCCGCCTTGATCGACGTCCGGGATAAGGACGCCTTCAAGGCGGAGCATATCGCGGGGGCGCTGAACATCCCCCTTGCGGAGCTCGAGAAGAACCTCTCGAAGCTCCCCCGCAACAAGACCATCGTCAGCTACTGCTGGAACATCACCTGCGCGATGGCGCCCCACGCGGCGCTGCGCCTGGCGGAAAAGGGCTTTCAGGTCCAGGAGCTGGTCGGCGGCCTGGCCGAATGGAAAGGCAAGGGCTTTCCGACTGAGACGGGCTCCTCCCACGGCTGATCTCGGAACGGGACGAGCGAACATGAGCAAGACGAAAACGCGGCCGCGATCCAAGGAGGACGCGGCAAGCTCCAGCGCGACGGGGACGTACGTCTACGACGCCGCCCTCGGACGCATGGTCAAGGTCTCAGGCCGGGTTCCAGGGCTCGCCAAGGGCTCGGCCGACGGCGGCTTTTCGCCGGAAAGCGGCCAGGCCGGCCCCTGCGGACGCACCGAGTGCGCCGGCGGCGCCTGCATGGGGATGGGCGATTGACGGATCAACCGAGGGAAGGGGCGTCCAAGCCCCTTCCCTCGATGCGCCGCGACATCGAGATCGTCCCTGTCGAGCACGACGGACAGCGCTTCTTCCTGCTTCAGGATGACGAAGGGCTGGGCGCGGCCGGGATCGCCGTCCCCGAGGCGGCTCTGGCCATCCTCTCCTGCCTCGACGGCCGCCGCGGCGCGGCCGAAGTCCGCTCGGAAGTCCTCAAGCACACGGGCGCCGCGCTCGGGGAGGGCGAGATCGCGGCCTTCGTCTCGGAACTCGCCCAAGCGGGACTTCTCGAGACCGAGGATCTTAGGGAAAAGCGGCTTGGGCTGTGGCGGGACTTCGCCAAGGATCCGGTCCGCAAGGCGCGCTTCGCGGGCAAAATCTATCCCTCCGACACCCTGGAGCTCGCGAAATTTTTGGGGAGCTATCTTCATGACTCCTCCAAAGGCCCCGGCAAGCCCCTCGCGGACGCCGCGTCCCTTGAGACCCCCGCGGGCCTCGTCGCCCCCCACATCGATTACGCCCGCGGAGGCCCCTCCTACGCCTGGGCCTACCAGGCTTTAAGCGAGACGAAGCCGCCCGACCTCGTCGTGGCCTTGGGCGTCGCGCACTCCTCGCCCGACTCTCCCTGGGCGGCCGCGAAAAAATCTTACGACACCCCCTACGGCCCGATCGAACCCTCCGAGGAACTCCTCGACGCGCTGGCCTCCTCCCTCTGGTACGACCCTCAAGTCGACGTCTGGTCGCACCGCCAGGAGCATTCCCTTGAACTCGCGGCAGTTTGGCTCAAATTCCTCTGGCGCGACAGGACCCCGCCATGGCTTCCGATCCTCTGCTCCTCCTTCACCCGCTTCGCCTCCGACCGGGCGCCCTCCGCGATCGATTCGATCGAGAAAGCCGTTCAAGCCATGGGCGAGAAGCTGGCGAAGATCGCGGCCGGCAAGCGCGTCCTCATCCTCGCCTCCGTGGATCTCGCCCACGTGGGACCCCGCTTCGGCGACGACATCCCGCTCGGGCCGGAAACAGAGAAGAAAATCGAGGACGCGGACAGGGCGTCGCTTGAGCACGCGCTCAAGCTCGACGCCGACGCCTTCTATCTCTCCGTCGTCTCGGACGGACATTGGCGCAAGGTCTGCGGGCTCTCCGCCCTTTACACGGGATTGCGATGGATGAAGTTCCTGGGCGCCGGAGGCTCCGGCAACCGGCTTCTTTCCTACGGGCAGGCCCCCGATCCCATGGGCGGGATCGTCTCCTTCGCCAGCGCCTTTTTCCCCTCCGCAGGGCCCCAAGGCCGCGGCCAAGACGGGAGAATGGCTCTCGCTAGAACCAACTGGTAACCGTGTTCCAGCCGTTCTCGATGGCGTTGCCAACCGCGGTGACGCCGTTCACGACGGCGTTCCCGACTGCTTTGGCGCCGTTCACGACGGCGTTCCCCACCGCTTTGGCGCCGCTCGCGATCTGACCGCCAAGCCATGAGGCGCCGCTCGCGATCTGGCCCCCGAGCCACTGAAGGCCGTTCCATGCCCATGAGCCGAAGGACTGCAAATCGTTGGAAGCGCAGGAACCGAAAGCTCCCAGGCTTGAGAAGCAACCATTATTATTGTTATTGCTGGGGGCGGGGCCGCTGCCCACAGACTGATTGCCGTTGGGCATCATTGGAGCGCCGGGCGCCGAAGGCTGGGCCGCGCCCGCGCCGGCCCCTTGAGGGCCGCCGTAGTTGCGCAAGGCGGCCGATTCGCCCGAAAGCAGATGGGCGCCGTTGACCGTCGCGCCAAAGGGGTCGTCGGCTGGCCCTCCCGGCGCGCCATCAGGCCCTCCCAAAGCGCCGCCCGAGGGAAGTCCCTGCGCTCCCGCGGCCGCGCCCACGGCGGCGGGCGAGGGATTGCCGCCCGGAATTGACGGGATGCCATTTGGAATGGCCGATCCGGCCTGCGACGCGGCGGCCGCCCCCGCCGAGGCCGCGGCCGGAGGCGCTTGCATGGATTTCTGAAGTTGGGAAAAGACGCTCTGCGACTGGGCCTGCAGCTGCGAGCCGTCGCTTTGGGCCTCGGAGGGCGCCGGGCCCATCACGACCGCCAGTCCGAGCGACGACGCGAGAATGAGGCCTGATCTTGCGGGGTTTTGTTTCGTCATGTTCATGACCTCCGATGCCTTCTATGTAACCCCGCGAAACGCCGGAGTCAAGTCAATTCCCGGCTACGTTTCCGTTAAAGGACGGCAAAGACGCCGACGTTCAAAAAGGCACGGCGAATATTTACTGGGCGGCGTAGCCGACGAGGGCCTCGAGGAGCTCCCGGATGCTGATGATGTTCCGGATCAGCACCTCAAGGGCCAGGAGGAGCAGCCAGCCGGCGACGCCCTTGGCGACAACCGAGACGCCGAAGCCCGCATTGCCCCGGGCCAGCACGAGCCCGCCGACGATCGAGGAGAGAAGAGTCAGCCAGGCGAAATAGCGCAGAAGCTTGACGTAGATGGGAGCGTAGAGCTGCTTCTGCTTTTGCGCGAGAGTCGCCGCGTCGTTAAAGCGATTGAACAGCTGCCAGTCGGACCCCGATTGTTGGTTTTGATCATCGGCCATAGGAGATGATCCTATCACTTATCGCCGATTGGAATCTACCAACCGGAAAAGAAGTGGGCCACCGCAGACCCGATGCCTACCGCGCCCTTGACAACGTCGGAGCCGACCGATTGGGCCGCCATCGCCAGGCTCTGCTCCACGTCCGAGGCTCCCCAATTGAGGAATAAAAAGGGCGTCGCCACCGCCTCGCCAATCCACTGCAGAATGCCTTCATGGGCGCTTGAGACAGATCCCGCATAGGCCATGGTTTGGAAGCCGAAGTCGGTCTTGCCGCCGACTTCCTTATAGGCGATTTTGAAAAATCCGTTTTCCCCCCAAGAGGCGCCCCAGCTGTTCTTCACGATGAAGGCTTGCCGGGGATCGTCGTATCCCACGATCAGAACGGCATGCCAGCCGTCGAAATTGCCGGAGGTGTAAGAATAAACGCCGCTGCCGTAGTTATAGAAGTCATCGTAAACCTTGAAGCTCGTCGAGAGGGGGCCGTAAAGGGCGAGGGCGCTCTTGATCGCGTCGACGTTGGGAATGCCCAGGGTGGTCGGAACGGGAAGATAGGCGTCGATCTTCGTGGTCTGCGACTTCCAGCCCGAGTGGGCGTTGGAGCAGGAGTTATTCGTCGCCGTGTAAGGGAAATAGGACGCGGGCGGCAGCCCATACATCTGGAGATAAGCGGCGGCGAGGCCCAGGGTGCCTCCGTTGCAGTTCCCCACGCCCCCGCAGGAAACCAAGACCTGCTCCGACTCATCCGGCATGCTTTGGGCGCCGTGAATGAGCATCTGGGATTCAAGCTGGGCCGTGCTCGCGAAGGCCCAGCAGCTGCCGCAGGAGCCCTGGTCCTCGATGGGGCTGACCGCATGAAGGCCGTTGTGGTTTCTCCAGTCGAAGACCCCTCCCGGCGCGGGAGGCAAGCCGTCGAGGACCGAAGTGAGCGTGTTGACGAACGAGCTCCACGCGCCCGACGGAATCTGTGAGGGAGGATTGAGGCCGAGCCGAAACGCCCGTTCGACGGCGGGAAGGCGCGAGACGGATGTGACCCGGGGACACCAATTGGCTTGGCCGCGGCCGACGGCCCCGAGAATGGCGTTGATCTCCGGAGCCAGCGGATCCGAGGCGGGCAGGTGGAAGCCGCCGCAAAGTCCTTGGCTTTGGCTTGCGGATTGGGCGGAGGCGCGTCCCGCCGCGTCGTTGACCACGCCGCCGGCGATTCCATCAAAGAAGCTTTGGACGAAACTGGGGGCCTGGCTGTCTTTCGACCTCGCGGCATCGG
>JAJYFI010000002.1:0-12383 GCA_021790955.1 bacterium
CCGATGGCGCTGTTTAAGGGGTCGGCCGAGCCATTCCCAGCGTTGGGGTTGAGATAGGCGTTGTTGCTCGTCAGCATCTGTTGATAGAGGCCGTTCGGCGCGGGATAATAGGTGCTCAGGCGCACGTCCTGGGTGCTCGATATGGTCATCGTCCCCGCCGCCACGAAAACCAGCGCCATGCCCGCTCGGACGACGCGCGTCGAGAGACGTATATCGAGCGTATAGTTCTTCGTGCGTGGGGAAGAACGACAAGGCTCGTTCATAGGCTGCAACACAGGGCATAGGCCCAGTTAGCAACGAAGGGCATACCCGGGAAGACGGAGTTGCTGCAATAGATAGCCCAGGAGTTGTTGTATGGGAACGAAAACATGAGATTGGAACCGGTGCAATCGCCGCCGCCAGCCACGAGGGTTTGATTGTTGCCGCATGTGGCCTGGGCCGTAAAAGGGATGCCTTGAAACTCCGCTTTATTCACTGTCCATCCGCAGGAGTGGGGAATCGCCCCTCCTGTGTTGCCGGAGGGCCCCTCCATAGCCTGCGCGATGACGGGGCCCGTAAAGTAAGAACTCTCGTTGGCATCCAGATTGAGCGCGCCGCTCCGGACGCTGACATCGTCTTGATGCGCGCCGAAACCGAAACCGACCTGGTCGCTGGCGTAAAACTCTAGGCGATTCGCCCAACGGTTGACCTGGCCAGCGGCGCCGTTGGAGTTGTCGAGCTGGATCTGCGCCTGCCCTCCAGGAACTCCAACTCCGATATGAAGGCCCGGCACTGCGGGGCTTACCGTGCCAATGCCCATGTTGCCGTTGACCGCCAGCCTGACCGAAGCGTCGGCGATCGATTGGATCGGCCCCGCCTCGACGACGCCGGGGTTGGCACCGGCCGAAGGGATCGCCAAATAGGAATTGCCGCTCACCAGCAATTGCTGGTAGGCTCCCGAGGGCGCCGGATAGTACACCGTCATTTGTATCTGCTCCATGCCGCAGAGGGCCACCGGGACCATCAAGGCTATGGTCGCCCCAAGGGCCGCTCCAGGAAGCCAGGTCGGCAACCGCAGCTTCACGCGGATTCGGATCAGTTCGGGCATAAATCAAAGATCGCAGCAAGTGACGTAAATTCCGGAGACGCCGAAACTCCCCGAGCAGGCGTAGGTCCATCCTGTCGGCCATTGCAATTGGCCGCTGCCGTAAGAGCCTTCGGAAGGATAGGTGTAGGACACCGAATTGACGGGACCATTGAAAACAGCCACAGTCCCGGCCGGACAGCCGCCCCCGCCGCTGACGGCGATCGCGGAATAGCTGGCGTGCTGGACGTTGTTCGGATTGGATGGGCAGGAGATCTGGCAGGGATTGGAGCCGCACCCAGATGAATGGATTGAACAGCCATAGGGCACATTGCCGAGGGCGGGCACGCCGGGATCGATGTAATTAACGCCCTGCATGTTAATCAACTGGGAAACAGTCGTGCTGCCCTGAAAAATCATCATCGGCGGTTGTATCGGTATACGAAACCCAAATATAGTCACATACTTGCCAGGGAAAAAGTTAAGAGGGTCGTTGTATCCCGGCCCCGTTCCAAGCCCTATTTGATCGCTGGCCCAAATCTCGAGCCGATTCTGCCAGCGATTGAGCTGTCCCGCTTGGTTGCTCTGGCTGTTGTCCAACTGAATTTGCGCCTGCCCTCCCGAGACATAAGGCCCAATGCGCAGCCCGCCGCCGCCGCCCGGCTGGTTAAAATAATAACTAGGCGAGTTAACACCGCTCGCGGCCGTGCCGATGCCGACATTGCCGCTGGCGACGACAAGGGCGGCATTGGCAACGTTGGCCGACGGCGTTCCCGAGCCGCCCGGCGAGCCGATCTCCGCCGCGCCGCCGCTGGTCGCGAAATAGGCGTTGCCGGAGGTCATCAACTGCTGATAGACCCCCGAGGGCGCGGGGAAATAGGTGTTGAGCTTCACGTCCTCCAGCTGGCTGCCCGCCTCCTGAGAAAGGGCGAGAAACAAGGCCGCCCCGGCGATCACGGCCCAAGAACGCGACGACAGGCGCGGCAACCGCCAATGGCTCAGATCGACGACGATGTTCAGCTCGCGGGGCATGGTAGGCGCACTCCGCCCTGTTCCTTGAGGACTATACCGGCAGGAACGGGCTTTGTCAAGCGGCGCTTACCGAAAATTTACCCGACGAACGGATGGGCGACGGGCAACCATTGCCAGAAACTATCTATGATGAGGAACCGGACACGTAACGGTGCAGGAGACTGGAGACGAACGTCTGGTAGGGCAGGCCCTTCTCGGCCGCCCGGGCCTTGAGGCCCTGCAGGTCCGACTTGGAGATTCGGATATTCATCCTTTGGTCCTTGCGGAGAGTCCGGCGCGCGATCTCCGCGTAATGCTTGAGTCGGGCCTTCTTGGGGCGCACCCGCTCCCACCTTCCGGACTCGATGGCGTCTAAAATCTCCCGCTCTTCCTTATCCAAGAGGAGACGTTTTTTCATGGGCTCTCCCTCTCCAAATAGAGCTTGGTCATCTTCCGGCTGGGAATAATGGTCTTGAGGAACACGCGCTCTCCATCTTCGACGAACGGCACGATGTAAATGTAGCCATGGAGCGCGACTAAAAATTGCCTTTGATGGGCGTACTTGCCCTTCCCATCGGCGACCGCCACGACGGCGCCCTGCTCAATGGCGGACACGATGGCCTCGAAGGAAACGCCGCGCTCCCTGATCAGGCGGCTGTTTTTCTCCGAGCTCCACTCAAAGAGGGGCTCCCCCACGCCTTATTTTAACAGTTGTGTGCCTTTTGTCAATACAATGAGGCATCCGTTGCGAAACCCGGCGGCGCTTGAAAGCGCCGCGGAAATTGCCATAATTAATTGGCTCCCGCATGAACCCTCCTGAAGGCTATCTCGTCCTCGCGCGCAAGTACCGTCCGGCGGACTTCGGGGAAGTCCTGGGCCAGCCCCAGGCGGCGGGGCTCCTTCAAAACGCGGTCGCCCAGAAGCGCGTGGCCCACGCCTACCTCTTCACGGGGCCACGCGGCGTGGGGAAGACCACCGTCGCGCGCATCCTCGCCAAGGCCTTGAACTGCACCCAGGGCCCGCGTCCCGACCCCTGCGGGCAGTGCCCCTCCTGCGTCGAGATCGCCGCCTCCTCGAGCTTGGACGTCCTCGAGATGGACGCGGCCTCCCACACCGGCGTCGACAACATCCGCGAGGTGATCATCGACACGGTCCGCCTCCTTCCCAACCGCGACCGGCGCAAGATCTTCATCATCGACGAGGCTCATATGCTCTCGCAGGCGGCCTTCAACGCCCTCCTTAAAACGCTCGAGGAGCCGCCGCCCCACGTCGTTTTCATCCTGGCGACGACCGAGGCCTCGAAGATCCCCCCGACGATCGGCTCCCGCTGCCAGCGCCTGCGCTTCAAGCCCATCTCCCCGGAGGACCTCGCCCGCTGCCTTGCCGACGTGTCTAAAAAGGAAGGAATCAAGGCCGAGCCCGAGGCCTTGGCCGTCATCGCCCGCGCCTCGGAGGGCTCGCTGCGCGACGCGCTGGGCCTGCTCGACCAGGCGCGCTCCTTTTGCGAGGACGAAGTCCTCGCGGACGGCGTGCGCGAAATGCTGGGCTACCTTGGCCGGGAGATGCTTGAATCCCTCGCCGGCGCGCTTTTAGGCCGCGATTCCAGGGCGCTGGCTCTCGCCCTTCAAAAAATCTACGAGGACGGCGCCGAGCCGGCGCAGGTGATCCGGGAACTTCGGTCGCTCGTCGAGGATATTTACCTCCAGAAGATCGGAGCGAAAACCGGTGACACCATACCTAATTCCCCCCGTTCTCCCGCAAACCCCGGCGCAGCCCCGGAATTAGGTATGGTGTCACCGAATTTTCTCGCCTTCATCCTGCGGCGTCTGAACGCCGCTCTCGCGGAGCTTCGATTCGGCGACTCCCCGCGGCTCGTCCTCGACTTGGCCCTCTTCGGCGCCGTCGAGGGGGGGCTTGACGTCGAAAACTGGATCTCGCGGCTCGAAGCGATCGAAAATCATCTCTCCGGCAAGAACCTGGGTCCCGGCTTGCGCGAAGATAGTTCCGAGCCCGAGCTTTTGGCGAAACTCGTCGCCTCGGTCGGGCAGGACAAGGCGAGCCTCGCCCATGCGATCGAGAGGGCCGATATCCTCAAGAACGGCGAGGGCTACCGCCTTGTCTTCTCCAGAAGCTTCGACCTGGAGCAGGCAAGAAGAAACCAGGACGCCATCGCCGAACGGCTCTCGGCCCTTTTGGGGCGGCCCGTCTCATTGGCCCTTGAAGAGAGGCCGGCGGCGAGGAGCCAGGGGGCGGCGAAAGAAGCGAAAAAAGAAAGCCCCTCGCCTTCGGCCCCCGATCCCAAGGCCCTGCCCCCCGCCGATGATGTGGCCGATCCGGCCATGAAGGAGGCGATGCGAGTCTTCGGAGGCAGCCTCAAGGTGACCAAAAAATCCTCATGAGGGCCCTCCACCGCCTCCACCAGAGCCTCAAATCCCTCCCGGGGATCGGCCCCAAGCAGGCGGAGCGTCTGGCGCTCTTTTTGCTGCGCTCGGAAAGCCGCGCCGAGGAGTTGCTCGAGTCCCTGGCGGCCGCGCGCAGGGAAATCCGGCTCTGCCCGGAATGCTGGAACCTGACGGACCGCCCTCTCTGCCGTCTCTGCTCGGATGAAAGCCGGGACCGGAAGCTTTTGTGCGTCGTCTCGGAACCCCAGGACGCCGCGGCGATCGAACGCGCCGGCTATCAAGGCCTTTTCCACGTGCTTCACGGCAGCCTTTCCCCTTTGGACGGAATCGGTCCCGAGCGGCTGCGCCTCAAAGAGCTTCTCCGGCGCGTCGAGAGCGCGCGCGGGACATTAAGTGAGGTCATTTTGGCCACAAACCC
This sequence comes from bacterium, assembly GCA_021790955.1. GTDB lineage: Bacteria > Elusimicrobiota > Elusimicrobia > UBA1565 > UBA9628 > JAJZAK01. The sequence goes on from JAJYFI010000002.1 coordinate 4,895, forward strand.
CGACACCGAGGGAGAGACGACCGCCCTCTACGTGTCGGGCCTGCTGCGCCCGCTCGGCCCCCTGCGCATCACCCGCATCGCCCGCGGGGTGCCGCTGGGAGGAGATCTTAATTACATGGATGAAGAGACGCTCTCCTGGGCCCTTTCCGGACGCCGGGATTATTCGCGATGAGGTTTGAGAGCGCCCTCGAAGCGATCGGCCGCACGCCGATCATCCGGCTCAACCGCATGACCCGGGGGCTCAAGCCCGCGGTCTACGTCAAGGCGGAGTATTTCAACCCCGGAGGCTCCGTCAAGGACCGCATCGGCCTCGCCATGATCGAAGACGCGGAGCGCCGGGGCCTCCTCAAGCCCGGCGGCGCCGTCATCGAGGGAACGAGCGGCAACACCGGGATCGGCCTCGCCCTCGCGGCGGCCCTCAAGGGCTACCGCGTCATCTTCACGATCACGGACAAGCAATCCAGGGAAAAGATCAACCTTCTCAAGGCCCTGGGCGCCGACGTCGTCGTATGCCCGACGGCGGTCGCGCCGGAGGACCCGCGCAGCTACTATTCGGTGGCCTCCGCTCTCGCCAGGACGATCCCCAACGCTTATTACCCGAACCAATATGAGAATTCCGAGAACCCCCGGACCCACTACCTCTCGACCGGACCGGAGATCTGGGAGGATTCCGAGGGCCGCGTCACTCATTTCGTGGCGGGAATGGGCACCGGCGGGACGATCTCCGGCGTCGGCAAGTTTCTCAAGGAGAAAAACCCCAAGATCCGGATCGTCGGCGTGGACCCGATCGGATCCCTCTACTATGAGAAGTGGCGCCATGGCCGCGTGGGGGAGGCCCGTCCCTATGCGATCGAGGGGATCGGGGAGGACATGTTTCCGAAGACCATGGACATGGGCCTCCTTGACGAGGTCATTCAGGTGACGGACAAGGACGCGTTTCAGACGACCCGGGAGCTGGCGAGGAGGGAGGGGGTTTTCGCCGGCGGCTCCTCCGGCGCGGCGGCATGGGCCGGTCTCAAGCTCGCGCGCGGCCTCGGCGAGCGGGATTTCATCGTCATCCTCCTGCCCGACACGGGGATGCGCTATCTCTCGAAAATCTACAACGACGACTGGATGCGAGAGAACGGCTATTCCGACGCTCCCGCCCGGGCCGGCATCCACACGATCACCGCGAAGGAGGATGCTTTCAAAGTTGTGGCCAATTTGGCCTCATCCTTCGGCGCGCCCCCAAAGCATGGTCGCTAGGCTGTTCCTAACCCTCGTCGCCCTGGCGGCGGCGCCTCTCGCGGCCCAAGACGCGGCCACGGGCGCCGCGTCCATGGCCGAAACCCCGGCCCTCGACACGGCGGCCGTCGAGGTTGCGGCCCCGGCCGCGATCTCCCAGGGCGCCGTCTCCCCGGCCCTGGGGCTCGCGGAATGGAAGTTTCTACGCGACCAGGCCGCCGGGGCGGGACCCGACCTCCTGCCCGCCGTGATCTCCCGCCTCGATCTTTTCATCCTGGAATACCCGCAGCTTCGCGAGGCCGCGGACGCCCAATGGCTGCTCGCGAAGCTCTCCCAGCGCGCGGGCGACGACGCCTCCGCCATGGCCGCCCTCGCCCGGATCCTCCATGAACATCCGGGATCGAGCCGGGCCCTCGAGGCGCAAACCCTCTTTTTGGAGCTTGCCCGGGAAGCCTTAAGCCGCCGGCTGCGGGATGCGGCCCAGAGCCTGGCCTATCCGCCCCAAAAAGCGAAAAGCACGGAAGAGGAGCGCATGGCGGGGCTCGTCGTCGCCTTGGGCCGAAGCCCCGCGGCCGCCTTTTTTTCCAAGCCCGGCCTTGAGCTGGCCCGCCGCTTCCGGGCGCGCTTTCCCGATTACCAAGGAATGCCCGCGGTCATCGAGGCCGAAGCGCGGCTCGACGAGGCGGCAAAGCGCTATCCCGCGGCCGAGCTCTCCTACCGGGAAATCGCCGATATCTTTCCGGACAGCCGCCAGGGCCCCGGAGCCTTCCTCGGCATCGCCCGCATCTTGTCCAGGCCCCATTCCTGGTTCTGGCGGCTTTTCCATGGGAACGCCTTCCATCAAAATTGCGCCAAGGCCATTGGATCCCTCGAAGATCTCCTCAAAAAATATCCCGAACAAAAAAACATGGCGCTCGCGGCCCTCACCCGGGAGGCCGATATTTTCCGGCGCTGGCTGAGCCAGTACCGCAGCGCCGTCGCCGTGGATTCGAAGATCGCCGATCTTTTTCCTGGAAGCCCCGAGAGCCTCGACGCCTTGAAAAGCGCGGCGGACATCGCCCACGACAAGCTCAAGGACTACGCCCTCGAAATCCGGCTGCGCAGGCGCGTCGCGGACGGCTACCCGGCGCCGGAGGCCCCCGAGCAGCTGCTTAAAATCGCCAAGGTCGAAAAGGAGAATCTCGGCGACCAGACGAAGGCGATGGAAGCCTGCGAGGAAGTCGCCGACAAATTCCCCCAAACGAAATTCGCTCGGCAGGCCCGGCGGATGCTCCGCAAATTCGCGTCGGCGAAGCCGGCGGCGGCCGCTCCCTCCGGAGCTGGAAAAGGCTCCCCATGACCGAGCCTGCCATGAAATTCGACACCCTGGCGGTCCACGCGGGGCAGGCTCCCGACCCCGCGACCGGGGCCATCATGACTCCGGTCTACCTCACCTCGACCTACGTCCAGGAAGCGCCGGAGAAGCACAAGGGCTTCGACTATTCGCGCACCGCGCACCCGACGCGGCTCGCCCTCGAAGGGAATCTCGCCGCTCTCGAGGGAGGGCGCTTCGGGATCTGCTTCGCCTCGGGCGTCGCCGCGATCTCGGCCGTCATCCAGACCCTCTCCCCCGGAGACCACGTGGTCTGCGGCCGGGACGTTTACGGAGGGACCTACCGGGTCTTCAAGCGGCATTTCGAGCGCTTCGGCGTCCGCTTCAGCTTCGTCGAGACCTCGGATCCGGCGGCGGTGGAGAAGGCGATCCTCCCCGAAACCAAATTGGCGTGGATCGAGACGCCGAGCAATCCCCTCCTGCGCGTCACCGATATCCGCGCCGTCTGCCGGCTCGCCTCCGGGCGCGGCGTCCGGGTCGCGGTCGACAACACCTTCGCGAGCCCCGCCTTGCAGAACCCCCTTCGCCTCGGCGCCCATCTGGTCGTTCACTCGACGACGAAATATTTGGGCGGGCATTCCGACGTGATCGGGGGCTGCGTCGTGACGGACGACGCCGGCCTTCACGAAAATCTCCGCTTCATCCAGAATTCGCTGGGAGCGGTGCCCGGCCCCCTGGATTGCTTCCTCGTCCTTCGCGGGACGAAAACCCTCTCCGTGCGCATGAAGCGCCATTGCGAAAACGCCGCGACGCTGGCGCGGCGCCTTTCGCGCCATCCGGACGCGGCGGCCGTCCACTATCCCGGCCTTCCCGCGCATCCGGGCCACGCGACGGCCGCCGCGCAGATGTCGGGCTTCGGCGGCATGATTTCCTTCGAGCTCCACGGCGGCCTCGAGCGCGCCAAGCGCATGGTCTCCCGCACCAAGGTCTTCGCCCTGGCGGAAAGCCTGGGCGGAGTCGAGTCGCTGGTGAGCCATCCCGCGAGCATGACCCACGGCGCGATCCCGCGCGAGGAGCGGATCAAGTCGGGGCTCTCGGACGGGCTCATCCGGCTCTCGGTGGGCATCGAGGACATCGACGACCTCACCCGGGATCTCGAGGCCGCGATCGCGGCGAGCCGGCCTTGAAGCGCCGCGCCCCATCCGCTCATCCCGCCGTCGTCCTTTCCGGGCTCTACCGCTCCCGTTTCGGCGCCGCGCCGCGCTCCGTCGCGGCCCTCGCCGGGGACGGCTCGGCGCGGAGGATTTACCGGCTCTCAGGGGACGCCTCCTCGTCCATCGGCGTGGTCAACGACGACTTGGCCGAGAACCGCGCCTTTCTCTCCTTTTCAAGGCATTTCCGCAAAGCGGGCCTCCCGGTTCCAGAGATCTACGCCGAAGAGGAGTCGAAGGGCGCTTATCTCGAGGAGGACCTGGGCGACCAGACGCTTTTTGATCTGCTCCAAGCGAAACGCCGCGGGGCCACGATCGGCGAAGCGGCTCTCAAAATCTATCGCAAAGCCGCCGCGCTCCTGCCTCGTTTCCAAATCACCGCCGGCCGTGGAATCGACCGCAAGGCCTGCTGGCCGCGCGCGGCGTTCGACCGGCAGTCGATCCTCTGGGACCTCAACTACTTCAAGTACTACTTCCTCCGGCTCGGGGGCTTCGTCTTCGACGAGCAGAAGCTCGAGAACGATTTCGCGCGCTTCGCCGCGCATCTCCTCGAGGCCGACCGCCGCTACTTTCTCTATCGAGACTTCCAATCGCGCAACATCATGGTGCGCGGCGGGGAACCCTGGTTCATCGATTATCAGGGGGGCCGCCGCGGCGCTCTCCAATACGACGTCGCCTCCCTTCTCTACGACGCGAAGGCGGATCTCCCCGAGCCGGTCCGCGCGGAGCTCCTCGAAAGCTACCTGCGCCAAGCCTTGAGAATCGGCCGCGTCTCCAGGGAGAAATTCATGCGGCATTTCCCCGGTTACGTCTATGTCCGCATCTTCCAGGCCCTGGGCGCCTACGGCCTGAGGGGGTTCTTCGAGCGCAAACCCCTTTTCCTGCAGAGCATTCCCTACGCCATGCGCAACATCGAAGACCTGCTGATCAAGCACGGATTCCCCGTGGAGGCCCCCGAGCTCGTCCGGGTGCTCAAGATGCTCGTCGCTTCGCCCAAGCTCAGGCTTTTCGGCAACGCGAGCCTCGAGCTGACCGTGCGCGTGCAGAGTTTTTCCTACAAGCGCAGCATCCCCGCGGACGACCACGGCCACGGCGGCGGCTTCGTGTTCGACTGCCGGGCGCTCCCGAACCCCGGGAGGCTTTCCCGCTACGCGAGGCTGACCGGCCGCGACCGCGCCGTCTCGTCCTACCTCTCCCGGCAGGCGAGCGTCCGCCGCTTTCTCTCCCGCGCCGAGGGGCTTGTCGCGGACAGCGTGAGAAACTATCGCGCCAGGAACTTCACCGATCTCTCGGTCGCCTTCGGCTGCACGGGAGGGCGGCACCGCTCCGTCTATTGCGCCGAGTCGCTGGCGTCGTTTCTGCGCCGGAGGCTGCGCGTCCCCGTCGAAGTCGAGCACCGCGACCTGTGACATGAAGGCGATGATCCTGGCCGCCGGCCGGGGGGTGCGGCTCAAGCCGCTGACCGACCGCCGGCCTAAGCCGCTCATCGAGATCGGCGGCGTCCCCATGATCGAGATCGTCTTGAAGCGTCTCATCGCGGCCGGGGTCGACGGCGTCGCGGTCAATGCCTGGCATCTGGCGGACCAGCTCGAGGGCTACGTTCAAACGGCCCGGAAGCGTTTCGGCATCGCGATCCAACTTTCGCGGGAGGAGGCTCTTCTCGACACCGGCGGCGGCATCAAGAAGGCCGCCCCGTTTTTAAACGACGGCCTTCCCTTCTTCGTCCACAACGCCGACGTCTTAAGCGAGATCGATCTCACGGGGCTGTACCGCTTCCATGAACGCTCGGGGGCGCTCGCGACCCTGGCCGTCTCGGATCGCCCAGGCCCCCGCAGGCTTCTTTTCGACGCCTCCGGCCGGCTCGTCGGCCGCGAGGAAGCCGGGAAGACTCCCGCGCCGGGGGTTCGAGCCCTGGCGTTCAACGGCATTCATGTCCTGAGCCCGGCCATTTTTAACAAGATGAACGAAACCGGCGTCTTTTCCATCATGACAAGCTATTTGCGGCTCGCCAGGGAGGGGGAAGGCGTCCTCGCCTTCGACGCCGGCGCCGCGCGCTGGCTCGACATCGGGACGCCGGAAGCGCTCGAGCGGGCGCGAAAGGAGTGTGGCTAAGGACTCGTAATGAGCCCTAACCTTTGCGCTTCTTGAGCTCGGCGATGAACTGCGGGACGATCTCGTTGACGTCGCCGGGGACGGCGATCGACGCCATCTTCATCATGGGGCAGTCGGGATCGGTGTTGATCGAGACGATGTTCGCCGCGGAGGCCATGCCGGCTAGATGCTGGATCTGGCCTGAAATGCCGCAGGCGATGTAGAGCTTGGGCCGCACCGTCCGCCCCGTAAGGCCCACCTGATTCCGGTAAGGGATCCAACCCGAGTCGACGACCGCGCGGGAGGCCCCCACCGCGGCGCCCAAAAGCTGCGCCAGCTCGCGGATCATCTTGAAGCCCTCGGGATTCCCAAGGCCCCGTCCGCCCGAGACCACGCGCTCGGCGCTTCCCAGGTCGATCTCCCCCGGAGGCGCGGGCTCGAAAGAGACGAACCGCGCGCGCGGAGTCCCGGGCACGGAGTCCGCCTTGACGACCTGCCCCGGAGTCCCTTGGGGCTGCGCTCTCTCAAAGGAAAGCGGCTGGATGAGAATGACCTGGCGCTCGCTCCCGAAGGCATAATCTCCGATCAAATTGCCGCCGTAGAGGCCGCGCTTCGCGGCGACCCGCCCGCCCTCGGCCGAGATTCCCCAGACGTCGGCGGCGATCCCGGCGTTGAGGGCCGCGGAGAGCCGCGCCGCGAGAAGCCGGCCGTTGATCGTCGACGCCATGACCACGCGCGCGTAGCCGTCCTTCTCGATCAAACGCTTCAGCGGCGCCGAGAAGGCTTCGTCGGAAAAATTCTCGAAAGCCGGATTTTCGAATAAGTGGACTTTGCCGGGACCGCGAGCGGCCAAGTCCTTGGCGAACCCCTCTCCCTTGGAGCCCGCGACGAGCGCCGCATCGAACGGCTCGCCCAGAGCCGAGGCCAGGGCCTTGCCGGCCGTGAGCGCCTCGTAGGCGGACAGGGGGATCTCCCCCCGGCTTGGGAAAATGACGGCAAGGACGCCTTGGGCCATTAGATGATCCTCCGCTCCGCCAAAAGCTCGACGAGTTTCTTCGCCTTGTCCTGGGCCGAGGCTCCATCCACACGCACGCCGGCGGGACGGGGAGGGAGGGGTGAAAGCTTCGTCAAGCTCACCGCCTTCACGGCGGCCTCGGCGTCGGCGGCCTGAAGGCCCAGGTCCGCCTCCTTTAAAATCCTGAGCGCCGCCTTCTTGGCCGCCATCTTTCCTTTCAGAGACGGGAGTCGGGGCTCGTTGATCTCCTTGACCGTCCCGATCACGGCCGGAATCGGCGTCTTGACCAGGTCCACGCCGTCTTCCATCATGCGGCGCACCGTCGCTTCCTTTTCGTCCAAAGCGTCTATTTTTTTGACGGAGATCACGGCCGGCCAATCGAGCCTCGCGGCGACAAGCGCCCCCACGAGCCCCGAGGCGACGTCATTGGTGCTTTTTCCGAAAAGCGCCAGATGGACGGGAGACTCGGCATGAAGCTTGAGTATGGCCCTCGAAAGGCCGATCGCCGCGGCGTAAGGGCTTCCCTCGAAGCCCGGGAGGACGGCGACCGCTCCCGCGTCGACGCCGCGAGCGATCGCTTCCCGGACGGCGCCTTCCGCCGCCTCGGGGCCCAGGGCAAGGGCCGTCGTCTTGGCG
>JAJYFI010000002.1:12393-16919 GCA_021790955.1 bacterium
CTCTTCGACGGCATACTCGTCGAAAGGATTAAGGGCGAATGGCACCCCGTCCGTCTTCGCCTTGCCGGTCGACGGGTCGACGGCGAGCGTGGTCGAGGCGGGTGTGTTTTTGACGCAGACGACGATATTTAGAGCCATGTTGTCCTCGTGTCCGGCGGCGACGCGGCCGGTGGTTGGGGCAGGATTCGAACCTGCGTAGGGCAAAGCCCGACGGTTTTACAGACCGTTGCTTTTGACCGCTCAGCCACCCAACCGGGAAGCCGTTCCGTCAGGGGAATGTTACACTTTTTGCCCTCGACGCTCCAACGCCCTATTTGGGGCTCATTCTGTATTGGAAAAGACTAAGAGAACCGACTCCCGTAAAGACGGTGCTATAATGCTCTCATGATACGGCGCCTCGCGGCCTTGTCCTTTGCCGCGCCTCTTTTTGCCCTTCCGGCGTTGGCCGACGATGTGTCGCCGCGCCAAGCGGCGAGCGGCGCCTTGGAGTCGGCGGCGACCCGGCCCGAAGGCGCTCCTCGACTTTTCGACGGCGGCGGCGGCCGCGCTTCCATCACGGCCATTCCTCGAACTCAATTCGAAGCTCTCTCCCGGGCCCGCCGCCCCTCGCGCCCCGGCCTCGTGGCCTCGCCATCGCCGGCCTCCCAAGCCTCCACCTTGGCCCAGGCCGCGGCGATGGCTCGAGAGGCCATCCGCAAGGACAGCTATGAGGTCTCAATGCCTGGAAAGCCGGGACTCCGGCGCATCACCACGGCCGGAAGTCGGCAATATAAGAGCCTTTGGACCCGCGACGCGAGCTTCGCGGGCTTCGGCCTTCTTGGCGAGCCCGGCGGGACCGCGACGGTCCACGATGTTCTCGGCTGCCTTTTCGACCGCGAGAACGCCGCCGGCCAATTGCCTCGGCGGCAAGGGTCGGCAAGCAATGCTTTAACGTTCCTGCGCTCCTTTTTGGGCCTCAAGGTTCCGGCCCCGAAGTCCCTCCGATCCGCGGATTACGACGGGACCTTGGGCCCGCCCCAGCTCGACGCGACGGCTCTGCCGATCATCCTCGCCGCGGCTTACGACGGCTCCACGGGAGACAAGGGCTTCCTGGCGCGTTATTACCCCGCGATCAAAAAAAGCCTCGGTTTTCTTTCAAGTCAGGCGGGAGCCGACGGCCTTATCCGCCAGAAGGGCGGCTCGGACTGGAAAGACATGACGCGCCGTTCGGGCCGCGTCGCCTATACGAACGCCCTTTACTATAAGGCCCAGGAATCCCTGGCGAGCCTTGCGCGAGAAGCCGGAGACCCCGCGACAGCCAAGAGCGCCGCCGCGGGAGCCGCCAAAACAAAGGCCGCGATCAACGCCGTCCTGTGGGACGAGCAGCGGGGCTTCTATAAGGATAGCGACCGCTTTCCAGGCTTCTCTCCCGACGGCAATCTCATCGCGGTCATTTTCGGCGTCGCCGATTCGCGCCAATCAGGCCGCGTTCTCGATCATCTCCAGGCCTTGATGGGCCGCTCGGGCCTCCCGCTGCCCGCCTTGGACGGCAGCTACCCTCCCGGGTACGCCTCGTCCTGGACGAGAATCAGCGGACTCTCGCACTACCAGGACGAGGACATCTGGCCCTGGGAGGGGAACCTCCTTGCCGTCGCGGCGGCGCAATCGGGCCGGACGGAGTTGGCGCGAGAATCCTTGGGCCGCGTGGCGGCCCAGGCGGTCCGGGACGGCGCCTTCCGCGAGGTCTACGACCCTCGCGGCTCGCAGCCTGTCCGGACCTGGGACTATCGTGCGGAGCCGGATTTTCTTTGGAGCGCCGGGACCTACCTTTGGGCCTACCGTCAAATCGGCCGTCCGGGCGCGGCCGCCCATTAAGTTCTTGCCGTCAGATCATATTCTCGCGATCGACCAAGGGACGACCGGGACGACCGTCCTGCTCGTTGGCTCCCGCGGAGAGATTCGCGGTCGCGCCACGAGGGAATTCCGGCAGATATTTCCCAAGCCGGGATGGGTCGAGCACGACCCGGATGACATCTGGAGCTCCGTCCGCGAGGCCCTCCGAGAGGCGCTGAGATCGTCGGGAGTCCGGGCGGACAAAATCTCGGCGATCGGCATCGCGAACCAACGGGAGACGACGCTGCTCTGGGACCGGCGCACGGGCCGACCCTTCGGCAACGCCATCGTCTGGCAGGATCGCCGAACGGCCGATCTCTGCGCCGAGTTCAGACGCCGCGGCCTGGAACGCGCGGTCCTGTCGCGTTCAGGGCTGCGCCTCGACCCGTATTTTTCCGGGACTAAAATTCGCTGGCTGCTCGACGGCTCGAGGCGGCTTCGGCGACGCGCCGAGGCCGGGGAAATCGCCTTTGGGACCATGGATTCGTTCCTTCTTTATCGTCTGACCGGCGGCGCCGTTCACGCGACCGACGCGACCAACGCCTCCCGCACCCTTCTCATGAACCTCCGCGGGCTCGACTGGGACCCTCTTCTTTGCCGCGCTCTTGGCGTCCCTCGCGCGATGCTGCCGGCGATCAAGCCCTCCATCGGCGTCTTTGGCCTCACGCGCGGCCGCTCCTTGATGCCGGAGGGCATTCCCGTCTCCGCCATGGCGGGAGACCAGCAGGCAGCGCTCTTCGGGCAGGCCTGCTTTCAGCCGGGGGAGGCCAAGGGCACCTTTGGAACGGGCAGCTTTTTTCTCGTCAACACGGGCGCGCGCCTCGTCCAAAGCCGCTCGGGTTGCCTCCCGACCGTCGCCTGGACGCGTCCCGGGGAGGTCCGCTATGCCCTTGAGGGCTCGGCCTTCGTCTGCGGCGCGGCCGTCCAGTGGCTGCGGGACGGTTTGGGCCTCATCCGGCGCTCCGGCGACGTCGAGAAGCTCGCGCGCTCCGTCCCGGACTCCGGCGGAGTCGAGTTCGTCCCGGCCTTCGCGGGGCTCGGCGCCCCGCGATGGAACCCGCTGGCCCGAGGGCTGCTCTGCGGACTGACGAGAGGCTCGAACTCCGCCCATATCGCGCGAGCGGTGCTCGAGGGCTTGGCGCTTCAAAACGTCGAGCTCGTCCGCGCCATGGAGCGCGATCTGGGACGGCGGGTCAGTCCGATCAAAGTGGACGGCGGCGCTTCCGCGAACGATCTTCTCATGTCCCTCCAGGCGGATTATCTAGGGGCCCGCTGCCTCAGGCCGAGAATCGTCGAAACCACGGCCTTGGGAGCGGCCTACATGGCGGGGCTCGGCGCCGGCATTTGGAAAAGCCTCGATCGGATCCGCGCCCTCTGGCGTTGCGATAGGGAATTCAAGCCCGCGCTTTCCGCTCGACGCCGCGAGGAAAGGCTCGGGCGTTGGCGCCGCGCCGTCGACCGCGCCGATTCCGCGGCATGACGGCTATGGCCCGGGAACGCCTGAGATTTTTCTTCGGCGCGGCTCTCCTCGCGGCGATCGTCCTTGCGATCTACTGGCCCTGCCGCCTCGATCTCGCCTTGGCCGACCAAATCCCCTACATGCTGGAACGGCGGCTCTATCCGGGGGCTTGGCCCTGGTTTCTCCATGCGCTCAACTACAACCGCGCGCATCCTCAGTTCCCCGCCGAGAGTCTCCTCTTCCGCCCCGGATTCCACGCTCTCCTGGCCCTCTCCGATATCCTTTTCAGGAGCCGCCAAGAGGTCACCGGCGCCCTCAGCATCCTCCTCCACGTCGCCATGGCGCTGGAGCTCTACGCGATCCTAAGCCGGCGGTTCAAGGATGCCCCGCCCCTGGCCCTGGCCGCCGTTTTCGCCAGCCAATACGCCGGAGTCCAAATGATCACCTGGAGGCATATCAGCTTTTATATGCTGAGCCCGGCGCTGGCCCTGCCGGGGATCGCTCTTCTCGCCGGGCCCCGGCGCGGCGACCGCTGGGCTGGGGCCGCCCTCGTCTTCTCGGCCACGCTTTTTAACGAGTCGGCGCTCGCGACGATCGTCTTATTGTCGGCGATTCTGGCCGCCGTCGCGTTCTCCCGCAAATCTCCGGGCGCCGCGAGCGGCTGGGACGCCGCCAGGATCGCGCCGCTTTTGCTCCTCGGCGCGATCCTTTATTTCATGCTGGATGCCGCCGACTGGGTCATCACGATGCCGCCCGCCTCCCTGGCCCTCGTCTTTCACGCCCGGGCCTCCGGCGTCACGTCCCTCGCCGTCATTAAAAATTTTATTCTCTATTTCGGCGCCGCGACCCGGGCCACTCTTTGGCCCTTCTCGGTCAACCTGCTGGGATTTAATCCCGGACAATGGCATTGGAGCAATCCTTTCTATTGGGATATCCAAAGCTCCCTGTCGGCCTCCCAATTCGCCTGGGCGGCGGCCGGTTTCTCCCTCGTGGCGGCGGGAGCCGCGAGACCCCTGAGACGGGCCGTCCAGGGCCGAGGCGAAGGCTCGGATCTGATCGCGCTCTGGGCCTGCTGCGCCGTCGTCGCGCTGTCGACGATCTATTCCTTTTTCAGAGGCGCTCTGGCCGGAACGGCCTACTTTGCCACGGCGACCGAATACTACTGGTTTTTCGCCCTGCTCTACGTCCTGCTCGC
>JAJYFI010000002.1:16929-25166 GCA_021790955.1 bacterium
TCGCAGCCGAGATCCTCGACGCCGCAGCCCCGCGGCTGCGCCGGTTTGCCGCCTCCTGGCCCGCGTTTCCGCGCGGCGCCGCGCGCTGGGGCGGCTACGCCATCGCGGCGACCTGGGTCGCAGCCCAGACGCTCACGGCGCGCTCGGCCGTCGCAGCCGGCTGCGACGGCGCCTTCGCGCGCCGTGTCGAGGCGCTGGTACGAAGCGGCGCCGCCTATTTTTCCTCGCACCCGGGAGAATGCCTCGACGGCCGTCTCGAAATGCTGCGCCCCTGGCTTTACGAGTACGCCTACGCCCTCGTTTATCTCAACGATTACAGCTGCCGGGAGAACACGAAGGGAACGGCGGTTTATCCCGTCCCGAAGTCGGGCGGCAAGCTGGGATTTGCCTGCGGGCCCTACAAATTCGCGGCCGTCGCGGAACCCCTCCTCCGGAATGTCACGCGTTTTAGGCCCGACCAAGCCGCGGCTTACGACGAGCTGGGGGTTCTGCTGGTTTCCGAGGGAAGATATCCCGAGGCCGTTGAGGAGTTCGCGACCTCTCTGCGCCTGAAGCCCGCCGATCCGGGAGCCCGCGGGCATCTCGTCAACGCCAGGCTTCATTGGGCCTCGCGCCTGGCGATGGACGGCCGGCATCTCGAGGCAGCCGCTCAATGCCGCGAGGTTCTAAAGCTGGATCCGGGAAATATCACCGCCCGGCGCCTGCTCGCGCGGATGGGGCTTAATTAATAAGGCGCCGTCACTCCGACTCTTCCTCGTCGCCTTTCTCGCGCTTGCGGGCGCTGGCCTTGAGGATTTTCTTGCGAAGGCGGATGGATTTCGGCGTGACCTCCAGAAGCTCGTCCTCGGCGATGAACTCGAGCGACTGCTCGAGCGTCATCTCGCTGGGGGGCTCGAGCTGGATCGCCTCGTCGGAGGCCTTGGAGCGCATGTTCGTGAGCGCCTTCGCCTTGCAGGGGTTGACGACCATGTCGCCGATGCGCGAGTTGGATCCGATGATCATGCCCTCGTAGACCGCGACGCCGGGACCGAGGAAGAGCTTGCCGCGGTTCTGGAGATTGTCGAGGGCGTAGCCCGTCGTCAAGCCTTCTTCCTTTGCGATCATGACGCCCTGCGGGCGTTTGGCGGGATCGGGGCCCTTGGGCCCGTACCCGTGGAAACTATGGTGCATGAGCCCTTGGCCTTTCGTCATCGCCATGAGCTCGGTCTTAAATCCCATGAGGCCGCGCGAGCTCACGACGTATTCGAGCCGCACGCGCGCGGCTCCCTCGGGCGTCATCCCCGTCATCTGGGCCGCGCGGCGACCCAAGCTCTCGATCACGGCGCCCTGATATTGGACGGGGGCGTCCACCACAAGATGCTCCATGGGTTCGAGCGTCCGGCCGCCTTCCTCTTTATAAACCACCTGGGGCCTCGAGAGCGCCACCTCAAAGCCTTCCCTTCTCATCGTTTCAATAAGGACGGACAGGTGGAGCTCGCCGCGGCCCGAGACCTTGAAATGCCCCTCCCCGGCCAACGGCTCGATGCGCAGGCCGACGTTCGTCATGCGCTCCTTGAGCAGCCTTTCCTTGAGATGGCGCGCCGTGACGAATCGGCCCTCGCGGCCCGAGAAAGGGCTCGCGTTCACCGTGAATTCAATCGAAAGCGTGGGTTCGTCGATATCGAGCGGCGGCAGGGCCTGCGGATTCTCGGCCGACGCCACGGTGTCGCCGACATTGATCCCCTCGAATCCGGCCAGGCAGACGATGTCGCCCGCCTGGGCCTCGTCGACATCCTGGCGCGACAGCCCGAAATGCTTTTGAAGAAGGGTGATCTTGCCGGGAAGTATCGTTCCTCCGGGTTTGACGAGAGCCGCGGGCGCCGCTTTCGCGATGCGCCCGTTCTGAATGCGCCCGATGCCGATCGTCCCCAGATAACTTGAATAGTCAAGCATGGTGACCAGCATCTGGAAAGGCTTGCCCGGGTCGGCCGCCGGCCCCGGCACGTGGGAAAGAATCGTGTCGAGAAGCGGCGCCATGTCGCGGCCCGGCTGCTCGGCCTCCAGGCTCGCCCAGCCTTCCTTGCCGGCCGCGTACACGATCGGGAACTCGAGCTGCGGCTCCGTCGCTCCGAGGTCGACGAAAAGATCGAAAACTTTGGAGAGGGCCTCATGGGGCTTCGCGTTGGGGCGGTCCATCTTGTTGACGACGACGACGGGGCGAAGCCCCAGCGCGAGGGCTTTCCTGAGGACGAATCGCGTCTGCGGCATCGGCCCCTCGACGGCGTCGACCAGCAGGAGCGCCCCGTCCACCATCTTGAGGACGCGCTCCACCTCGCTTCCGAAATCCGCATGTCCAGGAGTGTCGACGATGTTGATGACGATTCCCTTGTAGGGAACGGCGGTGTTCTTGGCGAGGATCGTGATCCCGCGCTCGCGCTCCAGGGGATTGGCGTCCAGGACCTGCTCCTGGGCCTCGTCGGCCTTGACCGTGAAGGTGTGCGTCGCCTTGAGGATCGAGTCGATGAGGGTGGTCTTTCCGTGGTCGACGTGCGCGATGATCGCGACGTTGCGGATGTCCTCGCGGCGGGAGGCCGCCGTCGACGGCGCCACGGCTTGTTCTGGCATCAATTCATTGTAGCAAGTGGACCAGGAACACCTAAAACGTGTACGCCAGCGCGCAGGGGCGCTAGAAAGGCTACAATCAGCGGGAATTGGAGGAGATCGTCTGACATGAGATACCCGTTGATGGTCTGGCGGCTCGCGTCCCTTGGCGCTCTCCTGGCCGGCGTGGCTTCGAATGCCCTGGCCGCGAATTCCGACCACCCTGGAACCCTTGTTTGGGCTCAAGCGGCCCAACCGTCCACCTTGGATCCCGCGGAGGCCTACGACGAGGTCAGCCAAAACGTCCTTTCGGCCATCTATGATACGCTCCTCGCCCCAGACAAACAGACCGCGAACCCCTCCGCCATCGTTCCCCGAATCGCCAGACGAGTTCCGTCAAAAAAGAACGGCCTTCTCTCGGACAACGGCCTCGTTTACCGCTTCCCTATTCGAGGCGTCCGGTTCCACGACGGCTCTCTTCTCACCCCGCTGGACGTAAGATATTCCTTGCTGCGCATGATATTGCTCGGCTCGACGAACGGGCCGGCGAGCGCTCTGTTGCGGCCGATCCTGGGCATCGAGAAGCCGGAGAGCCGAGATATCGAAAATGCCCTCGCCGCGGTGTCCGTGAAAGGAAATGACGTGCTCATCCGTCTCAAAAAGCCCTTCGCCCCATTTTTATCCTTATTGACGAATTCCGGCCGGATTGTTTCCAAAGACTGGTGCATCAAGCATGGGGAATGGGATTTGAATCCAGCGACGTGGCAAAGGTTTGCGCAACGGCCCCCGGAAGATTCCTACCTTCGCGACCACTCCAACGGCACGGGACCCTTCAAGCTGAAAGAATGGAAACATGACAAGGGGACCGTGCTCTTGGCAAGAAATCCGGTTTATTGGAGAGGCTCGCCTGCGTTCAGGAACGTCGTCTTCACGAGTGTCATTGACGCCTCGGCCCGAGCGCGAATGCTCCAAAGGGGAGACGCGGATATCATCGGCATCACTGGTTCTTATCCCAAAGGTTCCCTGGCCAATCTCAAAAATTCCCCGGGGATCCGTCTGATCCACGTTCCTTTGCTCGCGGTAAATCCCGTTTTCTTCTTTAACCTTCGTCCGCGGCCCCAAGCGGACTCCGCCGCTTGGGGCTCGGGGAAACTGGACGGCAAGGGAATCCCTCCGGGGTTTTTTTCGGACACGGACATCCGGCAGGGATTCGCCAACGCCTTTGACGCCGAGAAATTCCTCGCGAAGGCCCCCGGCGCGCCGGCGGCCACGATCATTCATGCCGCGATCCCGCCGGGACTGCTGGGCTACGATCCTCAGGCGCCCTACTACCCCTATGACCCCCAGGCGGCGGCGCTCCACTTCAAGCGGGCCTTCTCCGGCAAACTATGGGAAACCGGCTTCCAACTGACCGTCACGTGGTTCGGAGACGATCCCCAGGGCGCCGCCGCTTGCGATGTCCTGGCAAAAAGCCTGGCGCGCATCAACCCCAAATTCAAGCTCAAGGGCGCGGCAGCTCCGTACGACCAGATCCTCCAGGCCGGACAGCGCTTCCCCCTTTGGCTCTCCGGCTGGATCGCCGATTCTCCCGACCCGGATTCCCTTGTCTTCGGGCTTTATGATTCCAAAGCGCCACATCCCTCGGAACAGGGCTACCACAACCCGCTCATGGACCATCTCATCGAAGAGGCGGCGCAGAAGGCGGACTCCCTCGCGCGCGCCGGGCTTTACCACCAGATTCAAAAACTGGCCTATGAGGATGTCCCGAACCTCCTGACGGTCGGGCCCCCCGCAGCGACCTACGCCGTCTCGGCCCGCATCAAGGGCTGGGAATACGCCATCGGCCCCTTCGGCATCGACTTGAACTCCCTGTTCGACGCCGGCGACATCCTCCTGGCCCGGCTCAAAACACCGCCGGGGGCGGGCGGGACCAGCGACGCGATATATCAGAACCGCAGCTATCTGGAGATTTTGCTCCTCTCGCCCGTTGTTCCGGAGCGCAACAAGGAGAGATTGGCCGCGGCCTTTCTCGACGCCTATTGGAAAGCGCCGGCGCTCGACCTCAAAACGGCGGCAACCCTTGAGCCCTACGTGTCGGCCAGGAAGCCGTCGCGCCGCTCTCCAAGACCTGCTGCGGCCGGAGCATCGGGCATCCAGTGGGTCAGCGTTCCCGGGGGAAGCTTCATGATGGGGACGGATTCCTCAAACCCCCTCTTCGACGACGCCCATCCCGCACATCAGGCGACACTCCCCTCTTTTTACATGTCCAAGACTTTGGTGACGAACCGGCAGTACAAAGTCTGCGTCGCAGCCGGGGCGTGCACGGCCGCGAGGGACTTCGGTCCGACCTTCGACGGCGAGGACCAGCCGGTCGTGGGCGTTGATTGGAGTCAGGCCGCGGCTTTTGCGAAATGGGCGGGGGGACGGCTGCCCAGCGAGACGGAATGGGAATATGCGGCCAGAAGCGCCGGAAAAAATGGGGAGTATCCGTGGGGCAGCGAGAAGGCCGACTGTGATCGGGCCGCCGTCGGCGGCTGCGGACTGAAGGCGACGGCGCCGGTGTGCTCGAAGCCGGCGGGAAACACGGCGCAGGGCCTTTGCGACATGGCGGGCGACGTCTGGGAATGGACGGAGGACCGGTATCACGATTCCTACAAGGGCGCTCCGGCGGGCGGCGGCGCCTGGGTTGAGCCCGCAGGCTCTCTCCGGGTGGTCCGCGGCGGATCATGGGCCAACGCCCCGTCCCTCGCCTGCCCAGTCGTCCGCTACTACGGCGTTCCCGGCGATCAGGACAACGGCTTGGGGTTCCGCGTGGTCCGGACCGCTCGGCCCGGACAGTCGATTTGGAAGCCTGTTGTTAACTGATTTGACAGGGGCGGCCTTCCCGCCTCCCTCACGGACAGCCGCGCAGCTGGCAGACGAAGGCGCATTTCGCGGCTCGGCCCTTCATGGGCGTGTTGCAGTGCTCCATTTCCGTGGATGTCCGGAAAAGAATCGCGTCGCCGGCCTTGACGTTGGGAATTTCCCGGATAATCTGCGTCGAATTTTTACGCCTGATTTGGAAACGGCCGCCTTCGAACAACTCCTGGTTGAGGGCCACGCTCAGCGAAACCCCGATTTTGACGGGCCAGTCCTCGGGCCACGGCCCGTCGTCGTGCCAATGGATGTAGTGGCCCTTCTCGGTGATCAGCCGGTAGATGCCTCCGCCGCACATCATGTAGCGCGGATAGCCGGAAAGGCGGCTGAGCAGATCCAGAAAATCCGGGTGAGTGCACAGAAACATAAGCTGCCTTCCCGCCGGCCCGGAGGAGACCTCCCATCGATAGTGCGGGGAGGCGTCGAGAGGGGCGAAGGAGAAGCGAGCGAGGCCTTCCTGGGCCAAGCGCGTCAACCGCGAGTCGAGGAATGACGGGAGCTTCACGGCGTGCGTTTCCTGGAATTCCCGGAGCAATCGGCCCCATTGCGGTTCGGTCAGAGAATTGATGAACCCGGAAGGAGTCAGGCGGAGCATCTCAGCCGATCCCCAGCGCAGAGTTGCCCCAAGGGGAGGGCTCGCACTCCTCGCTTTGAGCGAAGCGGCGGCAGA
The DNA here is from genome assembly GCA_021790955.1 of bacterium. Classification (GTDB taxonomy): domain Bacteria; phylum Elusimicrobiota; class Elusimicrobia; order UBA1565; family UBA9628; genus JAJZAK01. The sequence continues at coordinate 23,096 of JAJYFI010000002.1, forward strand.
CGGTGACCAAGCTGGCCCTAAAAAGGGGGTCCTGCTCCACGCGTCGAAGGACCCGGGAGAAGTCATCGCTCTTTCCCGAGACAGTCAGCTCCAAGTCGACCGATCTGAGGTAGGCCATCATTTTTTCCAGCCTTCGAATATAGGGGAGGTCGGCTCCAGAGGACGTTCCGGAGATCAGGATGTCGCGACATTCCGGAACGGCGAACAAGGCTTTCGCGTAGACCGAAAGAGCGGCGGCGTGCCTCATGTCGTCGCGGCTCATGGTCGGAGTTTCGTATACCTCGTAGGGCGGCTCGGGAAAATACCGTAGGCCGAGGTGCCCGGCTTCCGCATAGAGCGGGGCGCCCGGCAGGACGCATAACGGCGTAAGCTCCAGGTTGGGGGTCTCCATGCGCAAAACCCAGTCAAGACTGGTGCGGAAACCGTCCAGGTCATCCCCCGGCAAGCCGAAAATCAATTGGGGACGCACTTCCGCCCTGGGCGCCGTCTTCCGCAGATAGGAGAGATTCCTCTCGACCTTGCCGCGGTCGAAAGCCCGGTCTATTTTTTTCAAAACAGGCGCGTTGATGCTTTGAACGCCGAGGCTGAGATGGAACTTTTCAGGCGCCTGGGCGATGATGTCGGTAATTCCGGGGTTCACGAAGGTGGGATTCGTATTAAACGCCAATCGACAGGCGAGGCCCTGCGTTGCCCTTAAAAAAGACCTCAGGATATCCGCCCCCCGGGCTTGGTGCATGAGAATGTCGGCGTCGGTTAAAAAGACGAGTAGCTCCCGGTTGTTCTCGAGGCGGACGCGCGCCAGGGCCTGGAACTCTCGCTCCAGCTTGCCCATGGAGACATAGCGCGTCTTGCGGTCCCCCCAGTCGCAATATTTGCACGTGAATGGGCACCCGCGGGAGGCTTCCAGAAGGAATATCGCTGGGGAAGAGTATGGCGAGCGTCGGATGCTGTCGAGAAATTCGAAGCCGCCCGCGTAGAGGTCGGGCGTCGAATCCAAGTCGATGAAGGGAGGCGCGGCGGTGGAGCGGATTTCGTTTCCATCGCGGTAGGCGATCCCGGGAACGTCCGAAAGCGAGCCTTCTCCCAGAATCAGGCAGCGGAGGAGCCGGAGGAATACCTCCTCGCCCTCGTCGACGTGGGATACGAAGTCGACCTCAAGGTGCTGGCGAAGTATCTCCCCGTCCAGGGACGCCATTTCGGGCCCTCCCATCACGATGCGGAGATCGGGGCGCTCCCGGCGCAGGATTGCGGCGATCTTCCATATTCTCGACATGCTCCAGACATAGCAGGAGAAGCCCACGAGAGCCGGTTCCTCCGCCAGGATATCCGCGGCGATAAAAGCATCTGGTTTTTTGGCGTCGTATGATCGCAGGCGGATATCGACGCGGCCGCGCAACTCCGCGTCACGCAGGACCCAGTTTCGCAGGCAGTGCCCGGAGATCGAAACCCACTGATGGATTTCGACCATGCCGATGTCCGCCAGGACGATTTTTTGTCTCATGCGACCGCCATGACGCGGCTGGACGGGGATCTTATTTCGCACGCGGATTCGACCAAGGGCAGATAGCGGCCGGCGATCTTACCCCAGGTATAGGGCGCCGCAGCCTTTTTCGCGTTCCTCTCGATGCGAACGCGCAAGGAGGCGTCTTTCCATAATCGCCAAATCGCATCGGCCATGGTCTCCGGGTCCCCGGGTGGCACCAGCAGGCCCGAAACGTCGTCCTCGATAAAATCTTGCGGTCCACCCGACTTAGTCGCGACGACCGCCTTACCGCAGGCCATGGCCTCCAGGGCGCTGATCCCGAATGCCTCGGTGCGGGAGGGGAGCACGCAGAATAGGCTGCGCCGCATGAGGCGGATCGCTGCGGACCTCCCGATTCGGCCGAAGAACCTGACGCGACGTGACATGCCGAGCTTGCGCACGAAACCGCGCAGGGGATGATGGCGGGAGCTCTGCTGTCCGCACAGGACCAGGGTGATATCCGTCCCTCGGTCGATGGCTTTCCGGAAAGCCCACAAAAGAACGTCCACTCCCTTGTAGTGCGTAAGTCGCCCCACGCAGAGTATGAAT
>JAJYFI010000078.1:0-6107 GCA_021790955.1 bacterium
AAGCTACGGGGAGCTCGCCGCCATGATCCCCGAGGCCGGAGGACAATACGCCTACCTGCGCCGCGCTTACGGCCCCTTGATGGGGTTTCTCTACGGCTGGACGCTCTTTCTCGTCATCCAGAGCGGAACGATCGCCGCCGTCTCGGTCGCCTTCGCCAAGTTTGCGGCCGTGGTTCTCCCCGCCGTCTCGGAGGACCGGATCGTCTTTGCGGCCGGACGGCTCGCGGTCTCGCGGGCGCAGCTCCTCGCCGCCGCCGTCATCCTCGCCCTCACCGCGGCCAATAGCCGCGGGATCCGCACGGGCAAATGGGTTCAGAACGTCCTGACCGCCGTCAAAATCCTCTCGATCGCTCTCGTGATCCTGCTCCTCATGGGCTTCGGCCGCAATCCCGAAGCGATCCGGATGAACCTCGCTCATTGGTGGACGCCGCCGCCGTCGGCCCTCCCCGCCGCGCCCGCGCTTAAGACCTTAGCGAGGCTCGGCGTCGCGATGGTGGGGGCGCTCTTCGCCCTTGACGCCTGGAACAACGTCACCTTCACGGCCGCCGAGGCCAAGAATCCCGAGCGGGACGTGCCGCGCAGCCTGATTCTCGGAACGAGCCTCGTCGTCGTCCTCTACCTCTTCATGAATCTCTCGTATTTGTCGGCCCTGCCCTTATGGGGCCGGCCGGATGCCGCGACGGCCTTCGGGCGCGGCATCCAGTTCGCCGCCTCGGACCGCGTCGCGACCGCCGCCGTCGCGGCCATTCTGGGCAAGCCCGCGGAGATGCTCATGGCGCTGCTCATCCTCACGAGCTGCCTGGGCTGCGCCAACGGCATGATTCTCTCGGGGGCGCGCGTGAGCTACGCGATGGCGCAGGACGGTGTTTTTTTCCGCGCCGCCGGCCGTCTCAACGCCGCCTCGGCGCCGGGTCCCGCCCTCGCCATGCAGGGAATATGGACCGCCCTTCTCTGCCTCTCCGGCACCTATGCGGCCCTTCTCGACTACGTCATCTTCGCGACGCTCGTTTTCTACATCCTGACGGTGGCGGGGCTTCTTCTGCTTCGCAGACGCGCAAGCGAAATGCCGGCGCAGCCGCGCGGAATTCCCTGGGCGCAATGGGGCTACCTCCTCTGCGCGCTTCCCCTGGCGCTCGATATCCTCATCCTCAAGCCCGCCCACGCGGGACCGGGGCTTGCCATCGTCCTCTCGGGAATCCCGGTTTACTATTTGTGGTTGTGGCGGCGGCCATGACGCTCCACACCGACCGAGCCCTCGGCTTCTGGGACCTCCTATCGATCGGCCTCAATGCGATCGTGGGATCGAGCATCTTTCTCTTCCCGGGCTTGCTCGCCGCCAATCTCGGGCCCGCCTCCGCCTTGGCTTTCGCCTTTACCGGAATTCTCCTGATCGCGGTGGGCCTTTGCTACGCGGAGGCCTCCTCCCGCTACAAGGACCCGGGCGGCGCCTATCTTTACGCGCGCGACGCCTTCGGGGAATGGCCGGGCTTCGCCGTGGGGTGGCTATCCTGGGTCGTCCAGATTCTGAGCTGGGCCGCGGTCGCCAACGCCATCGCCGTCTACCTGGGAGCGATCGATCCCCATTGGGGCGGCCCCCGCCACATCAAGACGGTCGCCGCCTTGGCGATCCTCGGCCTAGGATTCGTCAACTATCGCGGCGTGAGGCTCGGCGCCTGGACCTCCGATTTCTTCACCGCCGCCAAGCTCGTGCCTCTCGCCGCCTTCCTCGCCGCGGGACTATGGAAGGTGAAGAGTCGGGCCTTCGTCCCCTTCGCTCCCCACGGCTTCAAGCCCCTCGCCCAGTCCGCCTTTCTCGTCTACTTCGCCTACCAAGGCTTCGAGTCCATCCCGGTGCCCTCCGGGGAGGCCCGATCGCCGGGGCGCAACGTCCCCCTGGCCGTCGTCAGCTCGCTTGTCTTCTCGGCGCTCCTCTACACCGCGATCCAGGCGGTGGCCCTCGGCGTCGACCCGGCTCTCGCGGGCTCAAGGACCCCCCTGGCGGACGCCGCACGGATCGCGCTAGGACCGCAAGGGGCTCTGCTCCTCGCGCTGGGGGCGGTGCTCTCCACCTTCGGCTACAACGCGGGCAGCGCCCTCGTCACCCCCCGCTATCTTTTGGCCCTGGCGGAAGACGGGCATCTCCCCGCCTCTCTGTCCCGGATTCATCCCCGCTATCACACGCCCTCCCGCGCGATTGTGGCGACCATCTCGACCACCCTGCTCCTCGCCCTTTTCTTCGATTTCGAAAAACTCGTCGATTTCTCGAACGTCGTCGTAAGCGCGCAGTACCTGGCGACCTGTCTCGCCATACCCGTCCTGAGGCGCAAGAACCGCGCGGCGCCGGGCTCCTTCAGGATTCCCGGCGGTCTTTTCGTCCCGGCGGCGGGAGCGATGGCGATCCTCTGGCTGGGCTCCCAGGCGACGCCCCGGGAGTATATCGGTTCGGCTTATCTCCTGGCGGCCGGGCTCGTGCTCAAACTGTTCGCCGGCGCGAAGCGGCGCAAGGAATAATCGGCGCGCTCCATGGACAGCGCCTGGGAACGGGCGTTGCCGTAAGCGTCGAAGCTCACAGAGCCCAGAAGGCCGCGGTAGCGGATTTTATGCAGGGCTGAAAGCAGGGCCGCGCGGCTGGGGCCCGACGTCTTCAAGGCCTCGATGACGATCTCGGCGGCCTCGTAGGCAAAGGGCGCGAAGGGGCCCAGCCCCTTGAGGCCCTCCCAAGCGGCGGAGGACCCCTTCGAAAGAGCGGCGGCCGCGCGGGATGGCTGGGCGCCCAACGTGGTCACGAAGGCTCCCTGCGAGGCCGGCCCCGCGATGTCGAAGAACTCGCTGGTATTGGCCCCGTCCCCCGAGACAAAGGGAGCCGCCCAACCGTCGTCGCGCATCGCCCGGACGAGAAGAGCCGCCTCCGGGTAGATGCCGCTGAAATACACCGCCTGCGCCCCGCTTTTTCGAAGATCGGCCGCCGCCTGGACGAAATCCCGCTGCCCCACCGGAAAAGAAACTTGGCCGACCACGCGCCCGCCGAGGCCCTCGAAAGTCTTCCGGAAGCTCTTCGCCAGGCCCGTCCCGTAGGCCGAGAGGTCGCAGGCCAGGGCCACGCGCCGCTTGCGCAGCCTCCGGAAGACGAACCGCGCCGCGAAAGCGCCCTGGACGTCGTCGGTCGGCACGACACGGAAGACAACGCGGGGACCGGGCCATCCCGGATTCGACTGCTGCAAGGTCACCTCCGGGTTCGTCGCGGCCGGCGTGATCATAGGGATGCCCGCCGTCGCGTAAACCCGGGAGCTCTCAAGCGCGCAATCCGAGGTGTAGGGGCCGATCACCGCCAGGAATCCGGGCTCGGAGACGATGAGATGGGCGACGTTGGCCGCCTCGCGGGGGGAGCCCCGGTCGTCGAAAGCGACGACCGAAAGCTTGCGACGAAGGACTTTCGAACGGTTCGCGTCGTCGACGGCGAGCTGGACGGCCCGGAGGATGCCCCGGCCCTCGCTCGCCATGTCCCCCGTCAAGGGAACGGCCACGGCGATGTCGATCGTGCCGGAGCCCCTGCGGCAGGAGCCGAAGGCGAGGCAGGACAGCAGCAACGCAAGGAGAAGCCTCGGGGGCGTGCGGCCCATGATAGAGACGAACTATACCCCTCGAACCTGTTCTTTTGCAATGGCCATTCTGATATAATAACCGCTCGAACGCGTCCCGAGAAGCGCTCGCCGATTTTTCCTTGATTTCTTAATCCTTAATGCTAAAAAATATCGTCAATTCCTGGCTCCCGCCGACATCCCCGTTGACGAAGCCGAAGGATTGGACGACGAATCTCCGGCCGGGCAAATCGGCGAACCATGTTCCGTCCTCCTCCAGGCCATCCTCCGCCCTGACCGCCGCGATCACGAAGGCCCAGGAAGCCCTGCTGGGCTGCCAAATCCCCCGCGAAGGCTACTGGTGCGGCCCGCTCAAGGCCGACACGACGATCTCCTCGGACACGATCATGCTGCTCCATTTCCTGGGCCGCGGCCATTCCGTCAAGGTCCGCAAGCTCGCCAACCACATCCTCAAGGAGCAGCTCCCCGACGGCGGCTGGCCCATTTACCGCGACGGCCCCGCCGACATCTCGGCGACCGTCAAGGCTTACTGGGCGCTCAAATTCGCCGGCCACAAGCCGGAGGAGCCGGCCCTCGAGCGGGCAAGGCTTCGCATCAACGCCCTGGGCGGCGTCCACAAGGTGAATACCTACGCCAAGTTCTACATGGCCCTCTTCGGCCAATACGACTGGCTCGGCGTCCCGACGATCCCGCCCGAGATCATGCTGTTTCCCAAGTGGTTCTATTTCAATGTCTACGCCATGTCGTCCTGGACCCGGGCGATCGTCATCCCCCTGAGCATCGTCTGGGCCTTCCAGCCCCTCATCAGCTGCCCGCCTCACGCCACTCTGGACGAGCTCTTCCCCGACGATCGCCGCCACGTGCCCTTGAAGGAGGTGATGCCTCCTCACGGCCCCTTTTCCTGGACGAGCTATTTTCTTCTCTGGGACAACGGCTTGAAAGCCATCGAGGGACGCGCTGGCCACTGGCTGCGCGTTTGGTCCTTGCGGCTCGCGGAAGACTGGATCCTGCGGCGCTTGGCCGAATCGGACGGCCTGGGCGCCATCTATCCCGGCATCATCAACACCATCATGGCGATGAAATGTCTGGGCTACTCCGACAGCGACCCGCGCCTCCTCTCCCAAATCCGGATTTTGGAACAGCTCGAGCTCTCGGACGGCGACCATCATCTGGAGTATCAGCCCTGCGTCTCCCCCGTCTGGGATACCGCCATCTCGATCATCGCCCTCGCCGAGTCGGGGCTGCCGCGCAACCACCCCGCCCTCGTCGCTTCCGCGCGATGGCTGATCTCGAAAGAAATCAAGGCCGAGGGCGACTGGAAAGTCGGCAACCCTCGCGGCCTCCCCGGAGGATGGGCCTTCGAGTTCAACAATTCCCACTATCCCGACATCGATGACACGGCGATGGTGATGCTCGCCCTGCGCCACGTGGATCTCCCCGAGGACGACGCGCTCGCCCGAGAGAAGGCGTGCCTGCGGGGGCTCAACTGGCTCCTCTCCATGCGCTCCTCCGCCGGCGGCTGGGCCGCTTTCGACAAGGACAATACCAAGGCCATTCTCACCAAGATTCCTTTTGCGGACCACAACGCGATGATCGACCCCCCCTCGGCGGACGTGACCGCCCGGGTGCTCGAGTTCTTGGGCTATGTCGGCTACGACGCAAGCCACCCCGTGGCGGCGAGCGCCGTGCGGTTCCTGCGCCGCGAGCAGGAGGAGGACGGCTCCTGGTTCGGCCGCTGGGGCGTCAATTACATCTACGGCACCTGGCAGGCCTTGCGGGGCCTCGCGGCCGTCGGCGAGGACATGTCCGCCCCCTACGTCCAGAAGGCCGTCGCCTGGCTCAAATCCGTCCAGCGCGAGGACGGCGGCTGGGGCGAGACCTGCGCCACCTACGAAGACCCCTCCCACAAGGGCCGCGGCCCTTCGACGCCGTCTCAGACGGCCTGGGCGGTGATGGCCCTTCTGGCCGCGGGCGTTCGCGACGATTCCGTCGAGCGAGGCGTCCGCCATCTCCTCGAGACCCAAAAGGCGGATGGGACATGGGACGAGGCCGGGTTCACCGGGACGGGATTCCCCAAGGTCTTCTATCTCGAGTACACCATGTATCGCCACTATTTCCCGCTTCACGCCCTGGGCCTCTACCACAAGACCGCGGCCGCCGGCCGTTCGCCGCAAACCGCCAAGCCGAAGGTCGAGGCGCCGGCGTGAACGTGAACGGACCGAGGACGCCCTAAAGGAGAACCGATGCCAGCCCCGCTTTCGATGAAGCTGCGCCTCTTCCGCCACATCCTTTCCCGCAAACTCAAAGGCGTCAAACGGTTCCCCCTGGTTCTCCAGCTCGAGCCCCTCTTCGCCTGCAACCTCGAGTGCGCCGGCTGCGGCAAGATCCAATACCCGGCCGACATCCTGCGCAAGCGCCTCGCGCCTGAAGAGTGCTGGGCCGCGGCGGAGGAATGCGGCGCCCCCGTCGTGACGGTGGCCGGCGGCGAGCCCCTCGTCCATCCGGAGA
>JAJYFI010000078.1:6117-7188 GCA_021790955.1 bacterium
TCGACCGCATCGTCCAGGGCTTGGTCGACCGGAACCGCTACGTCTACATGTGCTCCAACGCGATCCTGCTTGACAAAAACCTCCGCCGCTTCAAGCCCGACCCGCATCTCATCCTCAGCATTCACCTCGATGGCCGCGAGCCGACTCACGACCGGGCCGTCTGCCGCAAGGGGGTCTACCGCACCGCCGTCGCCGCGATCAAGAACGCGAAAGCCAAGGGCTTCCAGGTCATGACGAACAGCACGATCTTCAACGGCGAGGACCCCGGGGAATTCCGCCAGTTCTTCGCCGAGTGCTCCGCCCTCGGCATCGACGGCATGATGATCTCCCCCGGCTACGCTTACGAGAAGGCTCCCCAGAAGGATATCTTCCTCAAGACGGAGGAGACCAAGAAGTGGTTCCGGGAAACCTTGGGCGATTGGCGCCGCCAGGGCTGGGACTTCAACCACAGCCCCTTCTATCTCGACTTTCTCGAAGGCAAGCGCGATTATGAGTGCACGCCCTGGGGAATTCCGCTGCGCAACGTCTTTGGCTGGCAGAAGCCCTGCTACCTGCTCGCGGACGGCGGCTACGCGAAAAGCTACCAGGAGCTCCTCGATACCACGGAATGGAGCCGCTTCGGCCGCGCCTCCGGCAATCCCAAATGCGCCCAGTGCATGACCCACGTCGGCTACGAGCCGAGCGCGGTCGAGGACAGCTTCTCGAGCTTCCCCAAATTCTTCGAGCTCCTGCGCGACGTCGCGAACACCGCCAGGCTCGCCCGCGTCGCCCACGCGCGCCAGGCCAAGTCCTACGAGACCCTCGTCGCCGAATACCAAGGGGGTCAGGTCTCAACATTCAACAAAACCAAAATCGACGAAGGCTCCGCGGCTAACGGCAACCACCGCGCCGGATGTGTTGAATGTTGAGACCTGACCCCCTCATCTTTTAAATGGATTCTGTTTTCGTCACCGGCGCCACGGGCTTCGTCGGCGCCAACCTCGTCAGGGTCCTTCTCGCCGAGGGATATTCGGTCCGGGCGCTCGCCCGGCCCGGCTCGCCGCGAAGGAATCTGGAAGGCCTGCCGGTCGA
>JAJYFI010000079.1 GCA_021790955.1 bacterium
GTCGTTCAGGAAGGTCCCATCGAGGGGGCCGTCGTCACGACGGGCTACGTCACGCCCCTCAATCGCGTCGAGCTCAAGCCTCCCACCTCCGGGCGCATCGACGTCCTGCGCGTTAAAGAGGGTGATGCCGTGCGCCAGGGGCAGATCGTGGCGGAAATGAGCTCGACATCCCGCGCCGCGATCCTGGACGCCGCCAGGGCCCTGGGGCCGAGCGAGCTCAAAAAATGGCAGGACGCCTACAAGCCCACCCCCATCGTGGCGCCGATCGGCGGGGTCATCATCCTCAAGAACGTCGTCGTCGGACAAACGATCGACCAAGCGACGGTCGTCTACGCGATGGCCGACAAGCTCATCGTCATCGCCCAGGTGGACGAGTCCGATATCGGGCACGTGCGCATCGGCCAGCGCGCCCGCGTGGTGCTGGATTCCTACCCGGACCGGCCTGTCGAGGGGCGCGTCTTCGACATCCTCTACGAGGGCACGAACGTGGCCAATGTCATCACGTACAACGTGAAGATCGCCCCGGTCAAGACGCCGTCCTTTTTCCGGTCGCAGATGACGGCCAATATTTCCATCATCTACAAGACGGCCGGGAAGGCGCTCCTGGTTCCGTCGATCGCCGTCAAGGCCGGCGAGGACCAGGAGCGCTATGTCCTGGTCCCGGGCCCCGACGGAGCCCCGGCGCGGCGCGCGGTCGAGATCGGCATCGAAGGCGATTCCCAGGACCAAGTGCTCTCAGGGCTGTCCCGGGGGGATGTCGTCATCGTTTCTAAGAAGTACGTCCCCCAGAAGGAGACCGCGACGAGCCCGCTTTCCTTCGGGCGCAAGAAGAAATAGCTTTTGCGCCGATGCCCCTCATCGAGGTCCGCGAGCTGACGAAGACCTACCGCGTGGACGGGACCGCGGTCCCCGTGCTCAAGGGGATCGGCTTGTCGATTGAGGAGGGGGAATTCGTCGCCATCGTCGGCCGCTCCGGCTCCGGCAAGTCGACTTTGCTGCAGATCCTCGGCTTGCTCGATCGGCCCAGCTCCGGCCGCTACCTCCTGGCGGGACGGGACACCGCGGCCTTGGACGACGAGGAGACGGCGTTTCTGCGCTCGCGGACGATCGGCTTTGTCTTCCAAATGTTCAATCTCCTTGCGCGCACGAGCGCCCTCGAGAACGTCGCGCTTCCCATGGTGTACGCCGGCCGTCCCGACCGGCTGGAGAGGTCGAGGGAACTGCTGGGCTTGGTGGGGCTCTCCGACCGCCTCGATCACGCGCCGAGCCAGCTTTCGGGCGGCCAGCAGCAGCGCGTGGCGATCGCGAGGGCGCTCGCGAACGCGCCGCGCATCATTTTCGCGGACGAGCCCACGGGAAACCTCGCCACCGAGCAGGCGGACGAGATCATGCGCCAGTTGGAGGCGCTCAACGCCCGGGGCCTGACCGTCATCGTCGTGACCCACGACCCCGAGATCGCCGCCCACGCGGGGAGGGTCCTGCATATCAAGGACGGCCTGCTCGAAAAGGACGTCATGAGCGCCGGGCGCCGGGCGCCGGCCCCCGTGGCGCGAGAGGCGCCGCCGGTCCAGATCGCGCGGCCTCCCTTCAGCCTCGCGGCCTTCGCCGAGTACGCCAGGAGCGCCCTGCGCGCGACCGCCGCGAACAAGACGCGGAGCTTCCTGTCCATCCTGGGCATTTTGATCGGCGTCGGGGCCGTGATCGCGATGCTCGCGATCGGACGCGGCGCGCAGAAAGCGATGGAGGCCCGCATCCGCAGCCTGGGCTCCAATCTCATCATCGTCTACGCGACGGCCGGCTCCGCGGGGCCCCATGGCTTCCAGCCCATCACCTGGGGCGACGTGAGGGCGTTGTCCAAGCTTCCTCACGTCACGGCGGTCGATCCGAACTCCAACGGCCAAGTGCGCGTCGTCTACGGCAATAAGAACGCCGACACCTCGGTCGACGGCGTGACGCCCGCCTATCCGGCCATGCACGACGCGCATCCCTACTACGGACGATTTTTCACCGAGGCCGAGAATCTCCGGATGGCGCGCGTGGCGCTTCTCGGCCAAACGGTAGTGAACGAACTCTTCGGGCATGCCGATCCTTTGGGGAAGACCATCACCCTCAACCGTATCGGCTTCAAGGTGATCGGCATCATGCCGGCGAAAGGGGCGTCGGGATTTCGCGATCAGGACGACGTCATCATCGTTCCGTTGATGACGGCTCTCCGAAGGGTCCTCGGGCAAACTTATCCCTTCATGGTTTACGTCCAATGCGACGACGAAAGCGCGGTCTCCGGAGTCACGGCGGCCGTCCACGCCCTTTGGCAGAGGCGCCATCACATTTTGCCCCAACAGGGCGACAACCTGGTCGTGCGCGACCTCACCAGCATCAAGGAGCTTCTCTCGGGGACCTCCAAGACCATGACCTTGCTCCTTGGCATCGTGGCGGCGATCTCGCTTTTGGTCGGAGGCATCGGCATCATGAACATCATGCTGGTCTCGGTTTCCGAGCGCACGAGGGAGATCGGGCTCAGGAAGGCGATCGGGGCCTCCCGGCGCGCCGTGCTTCTGCAGTTTCTCATCGAATCGACGATCCTGTCGTTTCTGGGGGGCTTGGCCGGGATTGCGCTTGGCTGGTCGGTCGCCTTCGGCATGTCCCACTTCGCGGGCTGGGCCGCGATCGTGTCTCCAGAGTCGGTCATGCTCGCCTTCGGCTTCTCGGTCGGCGTCGGGATCCTCTTCGGGTTCTGGCCCGCCCGCAAGGCGTCGCTGTTGTCCCCGATCGAGGCGCTGCGCTATGAATAGAGACAAAGCGGCCGCTTTTACCTGAGAAGCTTGAGGAAGACGAAGGAAGCCGCGACTTGGCCCGCCCAGAAGAGGAACATCCACTTGATGAGCTCGGCCTTCGTTTCGGCGAATTCGGCTCTCATGGCGGCGATATCGCCCTTCAATTCGGTTCTGAGGCCCGCGATGTCGCCCTTCAATTCGGCCCTGAGGCCCGCAATGTCGCCTTTCAATTCGGCCCTGAAACCGGCGATGTCGGTCTTAAGCTCGGCCTTGACCTCGGTCAAGCGCCTCTCGAATCGTCCCTCGGCTAGTTCCAACACGGTTTTTTGGCCGCGCTCTTCCATTTTATCGAGGATGCGGACCAGCGCCTCCGCGCCCTCCTCCGTCAGCTTGTCCCGAAGAATTTTCGGGACGTTCACGACAGCCATAGCATACCTCCCCGATCCTGCCGCGTCAACGACTCGTCTTGACTCCGTCTTTTCGCCTCATCTTTTATACGTTCCCGGGGCCTGTTTTGTTCCCGTTCCCGGCCCGTGACGGGGCAGGGCGCTCCTGGATTTATATACTACGTCGTGGCCCGATCAACGACGCGCCGGCGCATGAAGCAGGCCTTCAAGAATAGGCCATGAGACTCGGAGAAAGAAGCTGAGGGCCGTCCACCGACCGTGATCAACAGTTTGCTGCGTTGGGACACCAGGGCCTTCGTCCTCGTCAATGAGCGCCTCCACGCCCGGCTCCTTGATTCCTTCATGGCGCTGACGTCGAGCGGGCCCTTCTGGATCCTCGTCCTCGGCGCCTTGGGAGCCTGGCTGTGGTGCTTCGAAGGAGATCGGGGCCGCCGGACGATCGCGAAAGCGGGGCTGGGGGCGGCCTTGGCCTATTTAACCGAGCATCTGATCAAATTATGGATCAAGCGCCCGCGCCCCCTCTTGGCGGTTCCCGGAGCGCGGCTCCTTCTGGAGTTCAAGCAGTCGCCTTCTTTCCCTTCCGGACACGCGACGGTCGCGTTCGCGATCGCGCTCACGGCCGCCAGGTTCTACCCGCGCCGCGCCCTGGCTTGGCTCCTCTGGGCGCTGCTTGTCTCCTACACGCGCGTCTACGTGGGGGAGCATTATCCCCTCGACGTTCTGGGCGGGGCGATGCTGGGGATCGCCGTGGCGGCGCTCTCGTGGTTGATCCCCGTGGAGTCGATCCTGCGCCGGCTTCGACAGAGGCTTCTCGAAAGCCTCCCCGAACCCCAACGCGCGCTTTCCATGGCGGCTGGAGCCGCCGCGATCTTCGCCGCCGCCATTTACGCGACGGCGACGTCCGCCTGGCGTCTGGATGAGAGCTCAAAACGGCTCGACGCGCAGTCGGCGGCGCTGGGCGCCCAAGCGAGGGAGCTCAGGCGCCTCACCGACGGGGTTCTCGCCCAGTCGCGGGAGATGGAATTTTTGCAGGGGTTGCCGAATCTTCTCCCGAAGGACAAGGGATACCTGCGCACGCAGAAGGCGATCCTCGACGACGTCGCGGCGATCGAAAGGAAGCTCTCCTCCAAGCTCAAGAACCGCCTCTACCTGGTCATCGATTCAAAAGTCAACAAGCTCTACGTCAAGAAAGGCTTCGTCTCCCTGTGGGAGGCCGACTGCTCCGTGGGGCGAGGCAATTTCCTCCATGATAAAAAAACCGGCCGGCGCTGGCAGTTCGCGACGCCGCGCGGGGAATTTCACGTGCTCGCGAAGGCGAAGGACCCGATGTGGAAGCGCCCCGATTGGGCCTTCGTGGAATCCCGCGAGCCCATTCCTCCGCCGGATGATCCCTCCCGCTATGTGCGCGGGGCTCTCGGCCAGTATGTGCTGAGCCTGGGCGACGGCTATCTCATCCACGGGCTCAAAAACGAAAAGCTCCTCGGGCGCGCGAGCTCCCACGGCTGCGTCCGCGTCGGGGCGGATGATTTGAAAAAGCTCTATGATACGATCCCTCTGGGAACGCTGGTCTTCATTTTTTAAGGGCGAAGGAGGGCCGTGGCTGCTGCCCGCCCCGCGGGGCTGGGCGCTGTTCGCCGGGCTTTGCGCCGCCGCGGGACTTGTGTCCGCCGAGGAATGGCTGCGGGCCTACGCGGCGCAAAGCGCCCGAGCGCTGGCGCGGGTCGAGGACTATCGCAAACAAGCCTCGCAGGCGCGCGCGGAATTCAAGTCCTTCGCCCGGCTCAAGGCGCAGGGAGTCGGGCGCTTCAAGAAGGGGTTGTCGAGCCTCGCTCAATCGCGGCGAAGCCTTTTTGAAGCCGGCATCGAGATACAGGACGAAAAAAGAGTTTTGGAGAAGGTTTGGGAGATCGCGAGCACCTACATCGCCATCGACGTCCCTGGCCGCCAGATCCGGCTCATGAGGGGGGATCAGGCCCTCCAGACCTTCCCGATCGCTTATGCCCCGCCGGCCGCGTTCGGCCAGGAAAAGGCGGTTCTGGCGAATTTCGCGCGGGTCGTGTCCAAGGAGCGCTTTGCCGCTCCCGAGAGAGGGCAATATGTCGAGGCGAACGGAAGGCTCCTATGGCAGCCGCCGCAGGTGGGGAGCTCCCGCCGCGCCAACGCCCTTGGGGCGTACGTCCTGTTCACGGACGGCCCCTTGATTGTTCACGGCCCGCCCAAGAGCCGTCCCGACCACGAGGCCTTTGCCCACGATTGCCTGGGTCTTTCTCTCTATGCCGCGGCGAAGCTCTTTGCGGGGAGCTACATCGGGACCCGCGTGGTCTTCGATCCCCCGCTGGCTTTCCTGAAGCCGGCTCCGCCGGCGCGGAGCGGGAAGAGGAAGCGCCGATGAGCGCCGGACGCAAGCCCAATCGGTTGATCCGGGAGAAAAGCCCCTACCTCCTCCAGCACGCCTATAACCCCGTCGACTGGCATGCCTGGGGGGAAGCGGCGATCGAGAAAGCCCGCGCGCAGGACAAGCCGATCTTTTTGTCGATCGGGTATTCGACCTGCCACTGGTGCCATGTCATGGAGCGGGAGAGCTTCGAGAACGAGGATGTCGCCGCGATCCTCAACGCCGAATTCGTTCCGGTGAAGCTTGATCGGGAGGAGCGTCCCGACCTCGACCGCATTTACATGAGCGCGGTTCAGGCGATGACCGGAAGCGGCGGCTGGCCGCTCAACGTTTTTTTGACGCCGCAGCTCAAGCCTTTCATCGGCGGCACTTACTTTCCCCCGGAGCCCCGCTTCGGACGCCCCGGCTTTTCGGAGCTCCTCAAAGGCGTCGCGAGGATTTGGAAGGATCGAAGGAGCGATATGGAGCGCCAAGCGGCGTCCCTCTGGGAGGCGATCTCTCTCCGGCCCGAGGACGCCGGGAGGCGGGGAGGCCTAAACGCAGAGACGCTGGAAAGGGCCTATAAGGCGCTGCAAGGAGCTTTCGATGCCGGACAAGGAGGCTTCGGCGGCGCTCCCAAGTTCCCGATGCCCGTCTACCAGAATTTTCTGCTGAGGTATTTCGCTTGCTCGGGAGATCGAGGCGCGCTCGAAATCGCCGTGAAAACGCTCCGCGCGATGTCTCGGGGGGGCCTCTTCGACCGCTTGGGCGGGGGCTTCCATCGCTACTCGACGGACGAGGCCTGGAGGGTTCCCCACTTCGAGAAGATGCTCTACGACAACGCGCAGTTGGCCTGCAATTATGTCGAGGCCTGGCAGGCGACCGGAGAGGCCGAGCTCCTCCGGACTGCCCGGAAGACCTTGGAATACCTTCTGCGCGACATGCGCGACCCCGGCGGGGCCTTCTACTCGGCCGAGGACGCGGACAGCGAGCCGGGCCGCGGCGAGGGAAAAAAGGAGGGAGCCTTTTATCTCTGGAGCGAGGCGCAGCTGCGCGCGTCGCTGGGCCAGGACGCGGACCTTTTCATGTTCGTCAACGGCGTCCGCTCCGAGGGGAACGCCCTCTCCGACCCCCAGGGGGAGTTCGGCGGCCTTAACGTCCTTTATCAGGCGCATGAGTCCGAGGAGGCCGTTCCCCGATTGGCGCCGGAAAGGAGCCGCGCCGAGGAAGCCTTGGCGCGATCGGAAGAGACGCTTTTCAAAGAACGCCTGACGCGCCCCCGCCCCTCGCGCGACGAGAAAATCCTGGCGAACTGGAACGGCCTCGCCCTCTCGGCCTTCGCGAAGGGGTTCCGCGCCACGGGCGATATCCGGTTCCGTGACGCCGCGCGCGCCGCCGCGTCCTTCCTCAAGGCCGAGCTTTGGTCGCCCGAAGCGGCGAAGGGTCCGAGGTTGTTCCACCGCTGGGCCCAGGGGGAAAGGCGCGTCCCCGGGATGGCCGATGATTACGCCTTTCTCGCGCAAGGGCTGCTGGATCTCTTCGAGTCCACGGGAGAGCTTGAGTGGATGGCTTGGGCGATCGAATTGACCGAAGAAGCCAGGAGGC
>JAJYFI010000080.1 GCA_021790955.1 bacterium
AGGACTTCCTCACGGACCACGTCAAGGCGCAAGCCCAGATTCTCAAGAACGCGGGCCGCGACGCCCTCTTCTTCCCGAATGAGACCCAAAAGAAGATGCTCGGTGCCGACGTAGGAATGGCCCATGTGCTGGGCCTCCTCGACGGCGTATTCGAGGACTTTCTTGGCGCGTGGCGTGAAGGGGATCTCGCCCAAGAGCATGACGTTGTCGCCGGTGCCCACGATCTTCTCGATCTCGGAGCGCACCCGCCGCAGGTCGACTCCCAGGTTGGCGAGCACCTGGGCGGCGACGCCCTCCCCCAGGGCGATGAGCCCCAGCAGGATGTGCTCCGTACCGACATAATCGTGGTTGAGGCGCTTGGCCTCTTCCTGCGCGATGAGAATGACGCGCTGCGCTCGTTCCGTGAATCGGTTTGACATGGCCATAACGGCGGATTAACTTTCTCTCGCTGTCGCTCTTACTATTATGAACGCTTCCGTGTTAAAATTCAAGGTCGGCGTCGACGCCATTCTATCATAAAAGTCCGTTTTCAACCTCGCCCCGCTCCGAGCGGCGGACAAAGTCCGGTTCCGAGACTTTCAGCCCCCAGAGGACGAACACGCTCACAAGCCCCGGGAGCATATAAAAAGCCGCGCGATAGACGAGCGCCGCGATCAAAGCCGCCCCGAACTCGACCCCGAGCTTCTCGAACACCACCGCCATGGAGCCCTCCATGGCGCCCAATCCCGCTGGGAGGATCGGGATGAGGCTCATCGCCTGGCCGACCGTGAACCCCGCGCTAAGGTCACCGACGCCGAGCGCCTCCCCGACGGCCCTGAACGAGAAATAAAGGGTCAGCAGGACCAGAGACCAGTCGACGCAGGTGTAGAACACCGTCGCCGCCATGGCCCCCTTGGCGCGGCGCGCCCGCGCGAGGCCTTCCTCCAGCTGGCGCTCGAAATCCTCGAAGTGCTCCGGCGGGATGGAGGATCGAGAAACGGAAAAGAGGGCACGGTTAATCCCGTGGAACATCGCTCGCGTCACCCGGCTCCTGAATTTGCGGCCATAGAACAGGATCGACCCCATCGCCGCCATCGCGGCGAAGATGGCGAACCCAAAGGCCCCCTCCATCCAAGCCATTTTCGCCCCTCCCCAATGGATGATCAAATGGATCAAGCCCCCTAAAACGACCAGGGCGAGGGCGCTGTAGAGGATGACGGAGGTGAGGACGGAGGCGGTGACGGTCGTCCCGTAGGGAACGAGTCGCTTGCGCAGAAGGTGGGCCTTCAGCGCGAAGCCGCTCAATCCCATGGAGGAAATGAGGTAGTTCGCGGTCGAGGAGACAAGAACGACTCCCAAAATCTCGGCAAACGACATCGCGAAGCCAAGGGCTTTGAGCACTTTGCGAAACGCCAGAGCCACCATCGCGTAGCTCCCCATGGCCGCCGTCGCGGCGAGGATCACGTAGCGCCCCTGGATTTGGGAGCTGGCCCGCGCCAAAGCTTTCAGATGGCCGGCGATGAGAAAGCCGAAAATCAACGCCGACAGCAGGATGCCCAAGGCCAGGGTCATCCCCTGCCGGGACTCGTGGCGCCGGCTTTCCGTCATGGCATCGCGCCGCCGCCGAGCGGCATCTTCCTAAATTCCCCCGACAGCCACCGCTCCTTCATGAGGAGAAACGCCGCTTCGGCCTCGGGCAGGGCCCGCCAGAAAAGAAAGACGGTCAGGGCGAATCCGGCCGCCGAGGCCCAAAGGATCAGCGCGGAGAAGCGGGAGACGGCCGCGGCCGGAGGGGCGGATTTCCGCAGCTCCTGGTAGACGACGCTGAGCACCACGAATGGGAAAAAGCTCGCCAAGGAGCCAAGGATGAAACCTGCGGGAAAAGGGATGAATCCAGGAACAAGCGCCGCCATCCATGCGAGGGCCGCCAGGCCCGCCACACGCCACCAGACGCCCCGCGTCAGATCGAGGCTCCGGCCCAAAGCCTCCCAGGGTCCGCTCCCCTCGCCCAGATACACAAACGGCGCGGGGAAAAGCGCCACCATCAAATAGAGCCACAGAAAGGGTGCCGCCGTCATGGCCGCCGCGGCGAGCCCGCCGCTCAAAAAAAAGGGCCACACCCACCCCCCGACGACGAGCAGGATGAGAAGACATGTCCACGAAAAACCCATCGCCTTCCAAGCGGTCTTCCGGTAAAGCTCCAAAACCCCCGCGCCCGACGCGCTCAAAAGCAGCGCCTCGGCGACGGCGGCCTGGGCCCAGCCGACGAACCAAAGGAGGAGCGAGACCCCGACGAACCCGCCCGTGATCCAGAAAAAGACGCGTTGACCGGGCCAGACGAGGCCCAGCAGGAAGGCGGCAAAGAGCGCGGCGAGAAATCCGATCATCCCCGCGCCGGCGCCGAGAGCCGCGGCCCCTAAGAGGGAGACGAGACGCTCCCGGTAGAGCTTCCACGACCTTTCAAAGACGGGGCCCGCCCCGGGAAGCCGCTCCATCGCGGTCATTATATAACACGGGGTCAGGTCTGGACATTGGACATTGGGGAAGACTGCGGGAGAGTTCGGCTATACGAACGTCCAATGTCCAGACCTGACCCCGCACGGTTTTTGATTTAATTCTTTCATGATCCGCAAGCCGCCCGCTGGACCCATCCTGGCCGTGGACACGACGGAGCGCCCCCTCAGCCTGGCTCTTCAGACCCAAAAGGGCATCCTCGCGTCGACGCGGGAGCCGCGCAAACCGCACGACGAGACGATCCACGCCGCCGCCGAGCGCTTGCTTGCGAAGGCGGGGCTGCGCGCTCGCGAGCTCTCGGCCGTCGCGGTCGCGGCAGGACCGGGAACGTTCACCGGGATCCGCGTCGGCATGGCCTACGCCGCCATGCTCAGTTTCGAGCTTCACATCCCGGCCTTGGCTCTGTCGCGGCTGGAAGCCCTGGCCTTTGCGTCTCCTCATCGCAGGACTCTCGCGGCGATCGAGGGTTTCCGAGGCGAGGTCTACTGCCAGCCGTTCCACATCACGCGCGGAGCCCCGCGCCCGGAGGCTTCTCCCCTATGGCTGCGCCCCGCGGAGTGGCCCGCCTACAAGGCTGCGGCCCTTCGGCGAGGCCTCGTCCTCGCCGAAGGCAGGCCGGGGGCACGGGATCTCCTGGCGCCGGCGGCGATCCGGCTTGCTCGGGAGCATCGCCCTCCTTTCGAGCCTCTTTACCTCAAGCCGGCCAATTATGAGCTTTCGCGCCGCTAGCCCTTCCGACCTCCCCGCTCTCATCGAGATTCAGGCCGCCTGGCCTCTCTTGCCGCAATGGACAGCCGAGGGTTTCAAGCGGGAGATTGACAACGCCCCCCGCTCCTACCTCGCCGTCCTGGAGGAAGACACCTGCGTTCTCGGATTCGCGGGGCTTTGGATGATCCCACCCGAGGCCCAAATCACGACGATCGCGGTGGCGCCCGCGGAGACCCGCAGGGGCCACGGACGCAGCCTCCTCGGACACTTAATCGCGAAAGCGATGAGCCGCGGCGCCCGGAGCGTCACCCTGGAGGTCGCCGCCACGAACGTCGCGGCCCTCGGGCTCTACGAGAGCGAGGGATTCCGGATTGTGGGCCGCCGCCCTAAACTCTATAATGGCGCAGTGGACGCCGTGCTCATGGAGTTCTCTTGCCCGCGACGCTGATCCTTTGCGCCGCGCTCATCCTCCACGGCCCCCCCGCCGCCCACGCGGAAGCGGCGCTTGCAAAATCGACCGCCGCCGCGTCGGCCTTCGAGGCCCAGAGCGCCTACGCCGCGAGTCTGCTCGCCGAAGAGAGGGGCGCCTACGCCTCGGCGTTCCACGAACTCCAACGGGCGGCGGCCGCCGATCCCTCCTCGCCCTACCTCGCGCGCCAGGCGGCCAAGATCGCCCTAGGCCTCGGGAACCTGGACAAGGCGGCGGAGTACGCCCGCGCGGCGCTCCAGATCAATCCCGCGGACCCGGCGGCCCATGTCCTCTTGGGCCGCGTCGAGTGGGCTCGAGGGGAGTTTTCGGAAGCTCAGGGCCATTTCGAGAAGGCCCTGCGTTTCGACCCCGACTCCGAGGAGGCCACCTTTTCTCTGGCGAGCCTCCTCGTGCGCACCTCGACCGCGAACGCCCGCGAGCTTCTCCAACATTTCCTCAAGGACAACCCCGCCAAGGCCCCCCAAACCTATCTCGCGCTGGCCCAGCTCTACCTCAACGAGCGCGACTACGAGAAAGCGGCGCAAGAGTTGCAATCCTCGATCGCGATCAACCCCGGATTCGAATCCATCCCAGCCCGTTTCTCCCTCGCCCGACTCTACGAGGCCTCGGGCTCGACCGTCGCCGCCATCCAGGAATACCTCCAGGTCGTCCGCATCCAGCCGCATGACCTGAGGCTGATCGACCACATCGGCGAGCTCGAGGTCGAGGCCGGGGACGCCCAGTCCGCGCGCGCCGCCTTCAAAGCCGCCAAGTCCATCTCCAATGCGGACCCGCTCGCCAATCTCTGGCTCGCCCAGTTCGCCGAGGAGGAAGGCCGTCCTCTCGACGCCGCGCGCCACCTCAAGGAAAGCGCGGCGTTTCCGAAGGACCCCGCCCTTTCCCTCAAGATCGCCTATCTGGAATTCCGCGCGGGCCGCTTCGACGAAGGGCTGCGAACCTTGCGCGCGGCCCGCGCGCGCTTCCCGCATAACGCCCGTGTCGCCTATTTTCTTGGCATGGCCTACGAGGACCGCGGGCAAAACGCCAAGGCGCTGCGCTACTTGAAGGAATCCGTCCGCGACGATCCGCACAACGACCAGGCTCGATACGCCCTCGCGGCCGCCGAGGAGCAGGCGGGGAATATCGTCGCGGCCGAAAAGGAGTTCCGCCGCCTGATCGCCAAGAACCCCAAGAACGCGGAAATTCTCAATTATCTCGGCTATTCGCTTGCCGACCGCGGACTCAAGCTGAAGGACGCCGAGGACCTCATCGAACGGGCGCTGGCCATCGACCCTCAGAACGGCGCCTATATCGATTCTCTTGGATGGGTCTATTATAAGGAAGGGCGGTTTAAGGACGCTCTTGTGGAACTCAACCGCGCCCACGCCGCGATGCCCAACGACGAGACGATCCTGGAGCACCGGGGCGACGCGGCGGCCGCCGTCAAGGACGACAAGACGGCCTGGGATTCCTGGATGCGCTCCGCGTCGCTTCCCAGCACCACGGCCGCCCGGCGCAAAGCTCTGGTCAAGAAAGCCCGGCGTCTCGAGCGCCAGCTTCCCGCCGACACCCTCGGAGGGCTTTATCTCGCCTACCTGCGCGAGTCCCAGGGAAGCTCGGCCAAATTATCAGGACTTGGCACTCTCCAGGGGTCGGTGCTCGGCCACCCCTTCGCCTTCGAGACCCTCATCGACTACCGGCAGCCCCCCGCCCTCAGCCTCGACCTCCTGGGCCCGCTCTTCACTCCTCTTTTCCGCGCCCGGGTCTCGTCGCAGGCGCTCTCCATGGACACGGTGACGATCCCGGGCCTGCCGCAGCGCGCTCTGCAAAAGGACTTGCGCGCCACCTTCGGCCTTCTCTTCGACTATTTCTCGGGTTCCGTCTTTGCGGGCTCCGCGGCGCGCCTCGTCCGACATTGGTTCTCGCCGCCAACGCTCGAGGTCCCCGGCTGGACGATCCGGCTTTCGGATGATGGCGTTTTCGCGCGCAAATTCACTCCACGGCCCGGCGGCGGGATTCGGCTCGAGCTATCCGTCTTCGAGCCCCTGGCGCAGCGGCTGATGCCGCGCGTCGCGAGCGTCATCAAGCGAGGTTTGAGGGTCGATCTGATCCTTAAAGACCCCCACGTCCCCGCCGCGAAGAGTTGAGTCGAAACTCTCAGCGCTTCTTCGCCGCGGCCTTGGGCGCGTCGAGAAAGAGGAACTCCGTCTTCCGGACCTTACCCGTCTCAAGATACAGCTTGAGCTTCGCCAGACAGTCCCCCCACCACAGCTCGCAGCGACGAAAGGTCTCCTGAGCCTCGGGACTGCCGGAGAACCCCTTGTGAAGCAGGGTCAGCTCGCAGCTCCCGCGCCCCGCCGGCGCGATGACGAAACTGGTGAGCGCGGGAAGCCGGCGGCGCTTGTAGGCGCTTAAGCGCCATAGCCAGGAAACCTTCCGTCCCGGCTCGAGATCGACGAAAGTCCCCTGCCCCTCTCCGGCGGCCGCCTGCGGAGGGAAAAAACCTCGCTCCTTGGCCGCGTGGCTCCGGGCGTTCCCGATCTTCGGCCAGACCATGCGGAAACGGCCCCCGTTTTTCGCGTCCGTTTCCGCCCCCTGGAGCCACCAATAACAAAGCTCCCGAGCCGAGGTCAGCGCCTTGTAGACGGCGGCGGCCTTGCCGCGCAGCGAGAGCGCGATGCGTAAATCACGCTTCCGATTTCCGTTGTTAGGGATGGCCGCCACCTCCCCAGGAGGCCGTCTCGCCGGCGTAGGCGATCCGCGGCCCGCCGGGGCCTTCGGTCAGCGGAATGAAGGTGTTCACGAGCTCGTCAAAGCGCGATCGATAGAGATCAAAGCCGTCGAACGTCGCCGGGTAAATCAGGACGTAGAAGCCCCTCTTGAGCGGCAGGACCACGTAGGCATGGCGCCTCCAGACGGTGCGCGCTCCCGTCTTGCGGTTGACCGAGACCCCGAACGCCTCTCCCGGACGGGGCTTGAGCGGAGCCGACACGACGAATTCCTGGGCCACGAAGCCTGTCAGGGCGAGCTTGATCGGCCTGGGAGGCCGATCCAGGACATAATGCGGCCCGTAGACGCCGTCCAGCGTCTGTTGGATATAGTCCGCGGCGCTGACGTAGCGCTCCGCCAGCCCGCCGGGGAGGACGTGAGGCTCGCCATAGGCGTACCAGCGCGCGATGAGCAGCGGATGGCCTTGGTAAAAACTGGGTTCGAAGGGACCGGACCACGTGACGCTCTCGAAACTCGTCCCGCCGACATCCGCCGTCACGCCCCACCGCCACGGGGCTTCGCATTCGAAATCCCCGGAAGGCGAGGTGTAGGCTTGATATTTCGGCGCCTGGCAGCCTAGGGCCGCCAAGAAGGCGACGAAAACGGCGCGCGCCAATCCTGCTGGGTGGGATTCCTTCATGAACCGCCGAAGGCCCTCCCCCT